>NZ_JBHTDD010000006.1:0-275018 GCF_042666615.1 Plantactinospora sp. GCM10030261 | reverse complement strand
CTGCCACCGCCACAGCCTGACCGCCACCACGCCGCCCGGCCGACAGGCCATACGGCGTGTCACCCAACACCATGAACGTTGGTGGTCACGGCACTAGCTGCGGGTGGCGGCGATCAGCCAGGCGGCTGCCTCGACCCAGACGCCGTCGGGGCGAAGCCGGGCGGTGTACGCCTCGGTCATCGTCGCCAGCACCCGTTCACCGAGCGCCTCGTCGTCGAGGTCCGCCAGCCGGGTCTGGAAGGCCGACGTGCTTCGTACGTGGTCCAGCACGTCCGGGACGTCGGAGCCGAACCGGGCCGGCGCGCGGAGGGATTCGACCCGGACGTCGGCGAAGCCGGCACCGGTGAGCAGATCGGTGACCCGTCGAGGATCGGCGAACAGGTCCGCGGCGGCCGGCACCGGCTGCTGCGCGTGGGCCCGAACCGCCACCAGCGGAATCGAGAACACCTCGTTGCGTGACTCGTCCTGCCAGCACAGGAAGGCCAACCGGCCGCCCGGCCGCAACGCCGAGCAGAACCCGCCGAAGGCGGCCGCCGGGTCGTCGAAGAACATCACGCCGAAACTGCTCAGCACCACGTCGTATGCACCCGGGGCCAGCGGGTGCGTCTGCGCGTCACCCTGCACGAAACGGACGTTGGCGACGGCAGCGTCCGCTGCCTGCTGGCGCGCCACCGCGAGCATCGGCCCGGACAGGTCCAGTCCCGTCGCGCTACCGCCAGGGCCGGCCAGCCGCGCCGCCGCGATCGTCGTGTCGCCGCAGCCGCAGCCCACGTCCAACACGCGGTCGCTGGGCGCGATGGCGGCGGTCCGCAGCAGGTGTGGGATCAGGCCCCGGCGCACCGCCGCGTGCCGTTCCCGCTGCGCGACCCACCGACGCCCGGTGTCACCGTTCCAGCGTCGTGCCTGTTCCGTGTTGGCCGTGATGCTCATCCGCCACTTCCTTTCCGGCGAGGAGTGACCGACCTGTGCGTTAGCCCGGCGGAGGCGTTCGGCTGCCTGCGTCCGCAGCGCATCGGCACCCGTCGGGGTTGCCACCGCACAGTGCGATCTCGCGGGCGGCCTCAAGGCGGTGCGGCATGGCCGTCGACGTACACGAGGAGTGATACCCAACCGCAACCGCGCCGACCGTTCCGAATTCGCCGACCAAGATCGGCTGCTCAGCCGTCACGGCTGGACGGAGGACGGCACCCCATTGAACTTTCCGCGCATACCCTAACCGGTTCCGAGCCCCTGGGCGGCCGCGGAGACCACGGCCGGCCAGGGATTCCCAGCCGGACAGCCCCATCACGGCTCGGTGGGACGAGCGAGCCGCCAGTAGTATGCGCGAATGGGTAGATTTCTTGCGCTGTTCAATGGCGTTGCCGATGAGGCTGACAAGGCCGGGCTCACCGAACGCCAGCAAACTGAGTTCATCCAGGCATGGGGGTCGTGGGCCCAGGCAAACGAGAAGGCTCTCGTCGACCCCGGCGCCCCATTGAACGCGAAGAAACTGGTCACGGCGCAAGGCGTGGAAGACTTCACCGACTCCCTGACGGGCTTCGCCATCGTGGAGGCGGACTCACACGACGAGGCAGTTCAGATCTTCTCTGACCACCCGCACCTGAGGCTGATCGCCGGAAACTCGATAGCCGTCCTCCAGTGCCCGCCTCCGCCTGTCTGACGTATCCGCCCGAGCCTCGCCGGATCACGCAGACCACAGGCAGGAGGGTCGCGACCACCGCGCCGGCCGTCGATTACCGCCGCGCATCGACCGCTGGCTCGTCGACGGACCGCGCGATGTCGGGTAGCAGGACGTGCAAATCGCCGAGTGCGGCGCACTCGGGGCCGACCCAGGCCGGGTCCGAGTCGGCGTGCTCGGTGGTGCGCACCACCGTCATACCGGCCGCCGCGGCACCGGCCAGCTCACCGTCGGCGCCGTCACCGACGAACACACAGCGGGCCGGGTCGGCGCCGAGCCGCTCGGCGGCGAGCCGGTAGATCACCGGATCCGGCTTGGCGAGCCCGACATCGCAGGAGAACACCGCCGCGTCGAACCGGCGGGCGAGCGCCGTCCCCGGCCACGCCGCCGAGGTCTCCGACGTGGCGTTGCTGACGAGGGCCAGCGGGTGCCCGTCGCCGCGCAGGGCGTCGAGCGCCCCCAGGGTCGCCGGGGAGACGGCCTCCAGCAGCCGCCGCGCCAGGGTCCGCCGAAGAGCCGCGGCCCGCGTCACCTGCTCGTCGGTTGGATCGCCGCCCACCCGGCGGGCGAGGACGCGCACCGTCCCCACCACGTCCCACCGGACCAGCCGCTCCCGCCAGCTCGCGTGGTACGCGTCGACGAACGTTGTCGGATCCACCCCGACGATCACGGCCATCTCCGCGACCACTCGGTCCCGCTCGTCGTCGGCACCGGGAACCAGGGTGTGGTACAGATCGAAGATCACCGGACGTGGCATGGCTGGCATGCTACCGACGGCGCGGGCGCAGTCGGCGTACCGTCAGGCCAGGGTGGCGTCGAGGGTGATCGTGGTGCCGGCGAGCGCCTTGCTGACGGGGCAGTTCACCTTCGCGGTCTCGGCGGCCGACTGGAAGTCCTCGGCGGAGATTCCCGGCACGGTGGCGCGGACCGTCAGGTGGATGCCGGTGATCCCGGTCCCCGGCTGGAACGTGACGTCGGCCTTCGTGTCGACGGTCTGCGGCGGCGTGCCGGCCTGCGACAGGCCGTGCGACAGCGCCATCGAGAAGCACGACGAGTGGGCCGCGGCGATCAGCTCCTCGGGGCTGGTCAACCCGTTCGAACTCTCCGCGCGGGCCCGCCACGTCACGTCGAACGAGCCCACTCCGGAGGAGTCGAGCGAAACGGCGCCCTTGCCGTCGGCCAGGCTGCCTTCCCAGTGCGCGTTAGCGGTACGAATGGTGGCCACGTCCTGCTCCCTTCGTCTCCGGAGGGGCATCATGATCCCCGCCCGGTATGCCTCCTGCAGGCTACGTCAGCCGCCCCGACAAAGCGCGGGCGGCGGGTTGCCGCCCCGACAAAGCGCGGGCGGCGGGTTGCCGCCCCGACAAAGCGCGGGCGGCAAGGCTGTCGCCCCGCCGCCCGCGCTCGCCAGAGGACTGGCTCAGCCGAGAGTGCCCAGATAGTCAGGGTTGGCCTTCAGCCACTCGTCGACGGCCTTCTCCTCGTCGCCCTTGTTCTTGTTGAACATCTCGTCTTCCAGGGAGGCGAGCTGGTCGTTGTTCATCTTGAACTTCTCCAGCTTGGCGGCGACCTCCGGGAAGTCCTCGCCGAAGCCCTCACGGCCCAGGCTGTGAATCTCCTCGGCCTGGCCGAGAGTGCCCTTGGGGTCGGCCAGGTCCTTCAGCTCGTACTTCGCGTACGCCCAGTGCGGGTGCCACAGGGTCACCACGATCGGCTTCTGGTCGGCGATCGCGCCGTCCAGCGCGGCCAGCATCGCCGGAGTGGAGGAGGTCTTGAGGTTCAGCTTGCCCTCCAGGCCGTACTGCGGGATGACCTGCTCCTGGGTGGCCTTGGTCAACCCGGCGCCCGGCTCGATGCCGATCATCTCGCCACCGAAGTCACCCGACTTGGCGGCCAGGTCCTCCAGCGATTCGATCCCCTGGACGTATGTCGGCACGGCGATGCTCAGGCTGGCGTCGTCGTACCAGACGCCGAGCTTCTCCAGCTTGTCGCCGTACTTGTCCATGTAGGACTTGTGCGTCTGCGGCAGCCATCCGTCGAGGAACAGATCCAGGTCACCGTTGGCCAGACCACCGAAGACGAGGCCGGCCTCGAGGTTCTTCAGTTCGACCTCGTAGCCGTCGTCCTCCAGGATCTTCTTCCACAGGTGCGAGGCGGCGACCGCCTCGTCCCACGCCATGTAGCCGATGGTGATCTTCTTGTCGTCACCACCGCCACTGCCGCTCGCCGTGCCGGAGTCGTCCCCGCAGGCGGTGGCGCCGAGCGCCAGTGCCGCGGTCATCGCGAGCGCGACCCCCCGGGTCAGTGCCTTCAACATGTGTTTCCTTCCTTACCTTCATCGAGCGCCGGCGCCCACGTTCGTCGAGCGGCCGGCGGGCCGGCGCGCGGCCGGGCACCAGTGGGACGTACGTCCCCCGGTCAGGGCTGGTAATGGTCAGTTGGCCTGCATGGCGCGCTGGGCGCGGGCCGCCGGGAAGCGGCCGCCGATGGAGTCGGTGAGGCGGTCGAGCACCACGGCCAGGATCACGACGGCGATGCCGCCCTCGAAGCCGGTGCCCACCTCGACCTGGGACAACGCATACATGATCACGTCGCCGAGGCCGCCGGAACCCACCATGCCGGCGATCACCACCATGGACAGCGCCAGCATGATCACCTGATTGACCCCGGTCATGATCGTCGGCAGCGCCAACGGAAGCTTCGTCCGCAGCAGGATCCGGCCAGGCGAGGCCCCGAACGCCTCGCCGGCCTGCACGATCTCCGGATCCACCTGGCGCAGGCCCAGCGCGGTCAGCCGGACCCCGGGCGGCATGCTGAACACCAGGGTGGCCAGCACTCCGGGCACCGTGCCGATGCCGAAGAAGAAGATCGCCGGGATCAGGTAGACGAACGCCGGCAGCGTCTGCATCAGGTCCAGCACGGGCCGGGCGACGGCCGCGGCGCGCCGGTTCTCGGCCACCAGGATGCCCAGCGGGATCGCCATCAGCAGCGACAACGCGCTGGCCACCAGGACCTGCGCCAGCGTGCTCATCGTCTCGTCCCAGTAGGGCATGCCGGCCACCAGGCCCAGGCCGACCGTCGCACTGAGCGCGAACTTCCAGGTGCGCAGCCACCAGCCGAGCCCGGCGATCACCAGCACCACGACGATCGCCGGTACGCCGGTGAGCATGTCGGTGAGCGGGTCCACGAGAGCGTCGACCACGGCCGCGACGGCGTCGAACACCGTGTCGAGCGAACTGGTCGCCCAGTCGACGACACCTTCGAGCCATTCGCCGAGCGGCACCCGGGGGAAGGGGTTGAGCGGTGAGACTGCCGTCCTCATGCCCGATCCCCTTCCGCGGTGGTGGTCTGTCGCTCAGGGGCGTCCGGCGCGGTCGGGGCCTGCGCGCCGTCGACCGACACGATCGTCGACGTGAGGACGTCGGGAGCCGTGGGGGAGTCGGCCGGTGGCGACGTCCCCGCGCCCGGGGGACGTTGGGCCGGCGTCTGCGGTTCGGCCGGCAACCGCGACTCGTCCACGGCTTGTTCCGCCGGGGGCGGCTGGCCAGGCCCGGCCTCATCCGCCGGTTCGTCGATCGAGTTCCGGGTGTCCTCGCCGATGTTGCCGAGCGCGGCCAGTAGCGTGATCCGCGGGATGACACCGGACAACCGGCCGGCGTCGTCCAGGACGGCGACCGGATACCGGCTCTCCGCGCAACTGGTGAACAGATCCGCCACCGGTGTGTCCCGGTCCACGGTCCGCACGTGCTCGGTGGAGACGTGCCCCTCCAGGCTCGCCTGGCCGGCCCGCAGTGCCCGGCCGACCTCGTCCTCCGTCACCGTGCCGAGGAACTTCTTCTGCGCACCGGTCACGTACACCACGGAGGTCTGCGTCTCCCGCAACGCCCGCGCGGCCAATCGCGGTCCGGCCGTCACGTCGAGGACGCTCTGCGGGCGTTCCATCACCGACGAGGCGGTGAGAATCCGGGTCCGGTCCACATCGGCCACGAACTGCGCCACGTAGTCGTTCGCCGGATCGGTGAGGATCTCCTCGGCGGTGCCGATCTGGACGATCCGGCCGTCGCGCATCATGGCGATCCGGTCACCCAACCGCATCGCCTCGTTGAGGTCGTGGGTGATGAAGACGATCGTCTTGCCGAGGTTCGACTGCAGTTCCAGTAGTTGGTCCTGGACCTCCCGGCGGATCAGTGGGTCGAGCGCCGAGAACGCCTCGTCCATCAGCATGATCTCGGTCCCGGCGGCCAGCGCGCGCGCCAGCCCGACCCGCTGCCGCATCCCGCCGGAAAGGTCCTGCGGGCGGCTGTCGGCCCACTCCTCCAGGCCCACCATGCGCAGCGCCTCCAGCGCGCGTTCCCGACGCTCGGCCTTGGGCAGGCCGGCGACCTCCAGGGCGTAGCCGGCGTTCTCCGCCACCGTCCGGTGTGGCATCAGCGCGAAGTGCTGGAAGACCATGCTGAGCTTCTCGCGTCGCAGCTTGCGCAGCGCCGCGGGCTTCAGCTTCGTCAGGTCCACACCTTCGATCTCCACGCTGCCGGAGGTCGGCGTGATCAGACCGTTGAGCATGCGCAGCAGCGTGGACTTACCGGACCCGGAGAGCCCCATGACCACGAAGATCTCGCCGCGCCTGACCTCGAAATTCGCGTCAATGACGGCAGCCGTCACCGGCAGGCCGGCCAGCGCCTCGGACCGGGGAGCCCCGTCCCGCAGACGCTCGACCGCCTGGTCACCGCGATTGCCAAAGACTTTGTACAGTGATTTGACCGCGAGGGCAGACACGGTCTCCCTTCCGACGAATTCACCGATGACGCGATGTCGTGGGATGCGATGTCGCGTGATTCGCCTTTGCGTATCGGTGGCCAAATAAGAGCTGGCCCATGCGACGCACAGGCCAGTCGAGGACCGTACCCGCTGGGATTCGCCGAGGCCAGCCGCTCAGATGTTTCCAGCGCACGGCTGTGGAATATCCCACAATCTGCCGCCCGATCTGTCATGCGACCGTCATATGGCGCGCGGGATCGTCATGAGCTTCACGCGATCGTCATATTTCTACTGGTCTGTGGTGCGTCGTCGCTGGGCTGCTCCCGACAAGCCGCAGGAGCGTCGCCGGAACTGCCAACGCGGCTTGATGGGCGGACGGCGGGCAGGAAAGATGAGCGTGAATAGCCTCGTGTTCCGGTCCGGTGGATGTGGATGGAATGCGTGCCGATGTGCGGTTGGCCGTTCGGTAAGCGCGGCCCGCAGGAAGCGGAGGGTTTGTCGACGTGAATGCGTGCTCTGGGCAGTCCCGGAATGGTGATAACGGTCGTCTCGGTCACGGCTGTCGGCATTCTCGGCATCCAGGTCAACGGACTCCAGGCAGCGGATGGGGATCCGCGGACCCGGCCAGTTTGATAAGCGAGAGGGTGTGGGCGACCAGGGTGATGGGGACGCCGAAGACAGGGATGAGGCTCATCGGCAGCGCGGTCATCAGTTCGGTGCTCACCTCGCTGTGGCGCAGGCCGACCGGGTCGGCCGCGTAGAGGGCGCCGAGCGTGACGGCGGCGACCAGGTCGGCCACCCCGAACGCCGTCCAGGCGACGAACAGTCGGCTGGACCGGCCGACCACGAACGCGGCCACCAGCGGCGCCGTCAGCCCGATGGCCACGTCGCCGAGGCCGGCGGGCAGGGCGAAGGCGGCCGGCAGGGCGTCGACCGCGAGGAGCGCCAGGAACGCGAGCCCGCCCACTCGCCAGGTCTGCAGCAGCGTGAGGAACCGCAGGTCGAGACCGCGGGCCCAGGTTCGGAACCGCGACGAGCCGAGGGCGAGGGCGAGTACGGCCAGCGGCGGGGCGAGCGCCGCGGTGGCGAGGGCGACCGGCGGGGCGCCGGGGGCCGTCCGGAACGCGCCCAGGGCGCTCGCCAGGAACGCGGTGCCGAACCAGCCGATGGTGACGGCGGCGGCAAGCATGGGTGTCCGGGAAGGCCGGGTGAGCGGTAACGCGGTCATCGTTCCTCCAGTCACTTGCATTTTGAAAGTGACTGTAGGGAGGTGAGTTGTATATTGCAAGTGACAAGGAGGTGCGATGCCAACCGCCCGGAGCCCGATCCGGCGCTCGGACTGCGCCATTGCCGGCACCCTCGACATCGTCGGGGACCGGTGGTCGCTGCTCATCGTGCGTGACCTGCTCTTCCGTGGTGAACTTCGATTCGCGGACCTGGCCACCTCGGCCGAAGGCGTGCCGACGAACACGCTCACCGACCGGTTGCGCCGGCTGGAGGAGTTCGGCCTCGTCGAGCGTCGCGCCTACAGTGAACGGCCACGGCGGCACCAGTACCGCCTGACCGACCGGGGCCGGGCCCTCGCCCCCGTGCTCGACGCCATGGCCAACTGGGGAGTCGACCACCTGCCCGGCACGCGCCGGCTCGATGACCACTGATCCACCGCCACCGGCCAGCCTCGCCACCCTCCGCGTCTCGCGACCGCGCCTGAAGGGGCGGGCCGCGACCGCATCGATCGGCCCACCGCCGCGTACCATTCCGCGATGACGACGACCCCTCCGGAGCTGTACCCGCCCATCGAGCCCTACGCCACCCACCGGATCGCGGTCGGCGACGGTCACGAGCTGTACGCGGAGGAGGTCGGCAGTCCCGACGGCATCCCGGCGGTGTTCCTCCACGGTGGACCGGGTGGCGGCCTCGTACCCGGGGCGAGACGGTTCTTCGACCCGGAGCGCTACCGCCTGGTCCTGTTCGACCAGCGCGGCTCGGGACAGAGCACCCCGCTGGGCGAACTGGCCGGCAACACCACCGGACACCTGGTCGCCGACATCGAGGTGCTCCGGCGGCACCTGGGCATCGAGTCGTGGCTGGTGTTCGGCGGTTCGTGGGGCACCACACTGGGACTCGCCTACGCCCAGGCGCATCCCACCCTGGTCACCGGACTGATCCTGCGGGGGATCTTCCTGATGCGCCGCAGCGAACGCGACTGGTTCTACCAGCACGGACTCAAGCACCTGCAGCCGGAGGAGTGGGAACGCTTCACGGCACCCATCCCACCGGCCGAGCGGCACGACGTGCTGGGCGCCTACCACCGCCGCCTGCACGGCCCCGACGACGAGGAGGCGCGCCGATGCGCGGCGGCGTGGGGCCGGTGGGAGGCGGTGAACTCGTCGCTGCGCTCCGATCCGGACCTCATCGCCCACCTCACCGAGGACGAACGGGCCCTGCCGATGGCGCGGATCCTGTCCCACTATGTCCTGCACGGCGGGTTCCTCGACAGCGAGACGCAACTGCTCGACGGCGTGGACCGGATCCGCCACCTGCCGGCCGTGCTCATCCAGGGCCGCTACGACCTGTGCTGCCCGCCGTTCTCCGCCTACGACCTGGCGCGCCGCTGGCCGGAGGCCGACCTGCACATGGTGCCCGACGCCGGCCACTCCGCCCTCGAACCGGGCATCACCCGCGCCCTGCTGGCCGCCACCGACCGGTTCGCCGACCTGCTCGACCCAGCCGACGCCACGCCGGCGGCCTGAAACCGACCACCGCTCGCCCCGGGTCGGCGATCACCCGCCGACCCGGCGGGCGAACCCGGCCCAGTACCGGTCCCGGACCGCACGCCGAGCCGTCTTGCCCGTGCTCGCGGTCGGCAACGCCGACGTGATCTCGATGTGCAGCGGCTTCTTGTAGCTGGCCAACCGTTCCCGGCAGGCGGCCACCACCTCCTCCGGGGAGAGGGTCCGCTCCGGCTCGACCGCCACCACCGCGGCCACCGCCTCCCCCCACCGGTCATGCGGTACGCCGAACACGACCACGTCCCGCACCGCGGGCAGCTCGGCGATGGCCCGTTCCACCTCGGACGGATACACGTTGAACCCGCCGGTGACGATGACGTCACCGGTCCGGTCGACCAGATGCAGGTAGCCGTCGGCGTCGAACCGGCCGATGTCGCCAGAGCGGAACCATCCGTCGTCGTCGAACACGGCGGCGCTCGCCTCCGGCCGCCGCCAGTATCCGGGCATCACACAGTCGCCACGGATGCGTACCTCGCCGGTGCCGCCGGGCGTCACCGGCCGGCCGGTGACGTCGGTGACCCGTACCTCCACCTCCGCCGTCGGCCGCCCGGCCGAGGCCAACCGGTCAGGCACCGCGCCCTCGGATCCGCCCGGCCGGTGGTCGGCGGCACCGAGCACCGTCACCGGCGCCAACGCCTCACTGAGGCCATAACACTGATAGAGCGTGTCACCGAACACGTCGTACGCGCGGGCGGCGGCGGGCGCCGAGATGGCCGCGCCCCCGTACACCACCGCCCGCAGGCCGCTGAGGTCCGGGTCGCCGGCGGCGGCCGTCGCGGTCAGTGCCGTCAGGATGGTCGGCACCGCCGGCAGCACCGTGACCCGGTGCCGGGCGACCGCCGCGAGGATCGTCGCCGGATCGGCCCGGCCCACGGGTACGGCGGCACCACCGCGGAACGTGACGGCCGAACCGACCGAGCCGCCGAGATGGCTCATCGGCGCGGCGTGCAGCACGACATCTCCGGGCCCCAGCGGCGGAAGGTCGGCCCAGAACCCGCGGAGCATCGCCAGCCAACCCCGATGGGTGACGATCGCCCCCTTCGGCTCGCCGGTGCTGCCCGAGGTGTACATCAGGGCCGCGACGTCGTCCTCGACGGGCTCCGGCACGGCCGGATGGTCGTCCGGTACGCCGGGACCGACCAGGTCCGCCAGGTCCCGCGCGGTGACCACCAAACCCGTACCGGATGCCCGGACCGGTTCGGCGGCCGACTCCTCACACAGCACCACGGCCGCTGCGCAGTCACAGGCGATAGTGGCGATCTCCCGCCCGTGCAGCCGGCTCGACACCGCCACCCGCACCAGCCCCGACAGGAACAGCGCATGGTCGAGGATGAGCGACTCCGGCCGGTTCGCCAGCGCCACCACGACCCGGTCACCGGGCAGCAGACCGTGCCGCAGCAGCCGATGTGCGGTCCGCCGGGCCGCCGCACCGAGCTCGGCGAAGCTGTGCCAGCGGGTGCCGTCGTACACGGCGGGCCGGTGGGCGTGCCGGTGATGGACCCGGCGGGTCAGCTCCGCCAGGGTGGTCATCGGTCGCCGGCCGGCCCGGCGCCGGCCCGGCGGATCCACCGGTCGGCCAACTCGGCCACGATGGTCGCGGCGGGCTCCCGCCGCCGGACCAGGGCGTGCAGCAACTCCCCACCATCGCGCTGGTGGGCGGGGTAGCCGACGTCCCGGGCGCGGACGAACGCGTTGTCCACCGTGGACAGGGTGGCGCGGAAGAAATCGTGGGTGAGGTCGTTGGCGGCCGGATCGGTCCACGCGGCGCGGTGTCCGGGTTGGCCACCCGAGCGCAGGTAGTCGCCACGCTGGAAGTCGGCGGCCAGGACGAGGGCGGCGAACCGGGCCGCGGTCGGCAGGTCACGGCAGCGGGCCGAGATGGCCAGCCCGACCCCGCCCAGCATGCTGCCGTCCGGGTTGCCGGTCGCGCTGGGCGCGTCGGCGAACCGGACCAGGTGCCGGGCGTGGTCGTCCCGGGCGTAGTTCGAGTAGCCGAACGTCAACGGCACGTACCGGACCGGGGCGCCGGCCGCCATGGCGTCCAGTGTGGTGATCGGGTCCTGGGTCAGCGACACCGGATCCACCAGGTCGAGCAGCCGGTACAAGGTGCCGATGGCGGGCACCGCGACCTCGGTCCGGACGCCGGCGTCGGTCCACCAGCCGGGACGGCCGTCGGGCCGGGGCCGCACCAGCGTCGCGTCCGTGCGGGCCGCGTGCTGGTGGCAGAGGGTCAGGAAACTCGCCCACAGGTGGGTCGGGCTCGCCGGCAGCCGCGCCGCGCTCCGATTCGGCAGCGCGGTCAGCAGCTCGATCACCTCGTCCCAACTCGCCGGCGGGGGACCGGACAGCAGGTCCGGCCGGTACGCGCTGACCTGCGCGGCCGCGTCCATCGGCAGCGCCCACTGCCGGTCCTGCCAGGTGTAGCTACGGAAGCTCGGCCCGACGCTGGCCTCCCGCAGGTCGGCCAGGACCTCGGCGGGCAGCACCTCGTCGAGCGGCACCACGGCCCCGGACGCCGCCGCCTGACCGACGAACGGATGGTCGACGGCGATCAGGTCGTAGCGGGCGGCCAACTCCGCCACCGGAACGTCCTCGAACTCGCGCAGCGACCGGGCCTCCCAGCGGATCGTGCGACCCGGATGCTCGGCGGCGGTCCGCCGGGTCGCGGCCAGCAGCGGTGCCACCCCGCGCGGATGGTTCCAGGTCATGCCCACCAGCGCGCTCATCGTGGCACCGGTGGCAGCGGGACGCCCCGGGCGCCGACGTCGATCCGGGTCAGGTGCCACCGGCCGAGGTTCGCGGTGAGCAGGGCATCGCCGTGGAACGCGACGTTCGTCGGATGGGCCAGCAGGTGCGCGGTCGGGTCGTGGGCCACCACCTCCACCACCTGATCGGGGGTGATCCGCAGCACCTGGCTCGGCTGGTAGCAGCCGACGTAGATCGACCCGTCGACGCCGACCGCGAGCCCGTCCGGCAGCGCGCCGGGCAGCACCGCCACGTCGCGGCGCGTCCCGGCCGACCCGTCGGGCCGGACCTCGATCTCTACCACCGCGTTGCGGAACATCTCGGCCACGTACAGCCGGGTGCAGTCCGGGTTGAAGGCCAACCCGTTGGCGAACCGGAACGGCCCGGCGTGCCACAGGTCGCCGGTCCCGTCCGGGAGTAGCCGCACGATGCCGGGGCCGGCGACCTCCATGTCCCAGCTGTCCGACACGTACAGCCGGCCCTGCTTGTCGAACGCCGGATAGTTGGGCACCCGGAACCGGTGCCCGGGCACGCCGTCGGCGAACAGTTCGAGGTGTCCGGTGGCCATGGTGAGCCGGAACACCGCGGCATGCTTGAGGTCGCAGACGAACAGGTCGCCGGCGGTGTCGAAGGCCATGCCGAGGCAGAATCCGTCGGTGCTGGCCACCACCTCACGGTGGTCACCATCGGGCGATATCCGGTAGATCTGCCCCAGTTCGCCACCGCACCAGACCGAGCCGTCGGGGGCGACGGCGACCCCCTCCGGGTGCGACAGTCGTGGCTCGGTCAGCTGACCGTCGCACCACACCCGCGCCGGCGCCTGTCCTGTCATCGCCGTCCCCTCATCGTCCGGTGAACGTCGGTTGCCGTTTGTCCAGAAAGGCCGCCACGCCCTCGGCGGCGTCGGCCGTCGCGTACAGGCCGGAGAGCACCTGCTGCTCGACGGTGAGGCCCACGTCGAGCGGCATCCGCGCGCCGTCGGCGACCAGCCGCTTGGCCGCGCGGACCGCGACCGGCGCCTTGGCCGCGATGGTGGCGGCCAGTTCCCGGGTACGCGGCAGCAACTCGTCGGGGGAGTGCACCTCGTTGACCACGCCCCGGTCGTGTAGCTTCCGCGCGGGATAGAACCGCCCGGTGAGCACCGCCTCGGTGGCGAACCGGACCCCGGCGGCCCGGGCCAGCCGCTGGGTGCCACCACCGCCGGGCAGCAACCCGAGGTTGATCTCGGGAAGGCCGAATCTCGCCCGATCGGAGGCGACGATGAGGTCGCAGCTCAGCGCCACCTCGAAGCCGCCGCCGAGCGCGTACCCGTTCACCGCCGCGATGGTGACCTGCGGCAGGGCCGCCAGCGCGTCGAACACGGCGCGGCTGAGCCGCTGGTACGCGTCGAAGTCACGCTGGCTGACGCCGTGGTACTCGCGGATGTCGGCACCGGCGATGAAACCCTTGCCGGTCCCGGTGACGATCAGCACCCGCACCGACTCGTCGGCGTGCAGGTCGGTGAGGTGCTCACGCAGTGCGAGCAGCATCCCCCGGGACAACGCGCCGAGCGCCGCCGGCCGGTCGACGCGCAGCACCTCGACCCCGCCGGCGCGTTCCGTGACCAGATGCTCATGGACCCGGTTCTGCTCGCGGTGGCTGCTTCCGGCTTCCTGGTGGCCGCCGGGCCGCGGGTCGCCGGTCATGACAGCGCCCCGGCGGCGTCGAGAGCGGCCAACTCCTCGGGGTTGAGGACGGCCCCGAGCACCTCGCGGGTGTGCTCGCCGACGGCGGGTGGGCGGCGACGCTGCCGCCACGGAGTCGCGGACAGGGTGATCGGGCAGCCGATCAGCTCGATCTCCTCGCCGTTGGGGTGCTCGGTGGTGACGACCAGCGGTGATCCGTCGGCCCGCAGCTCGTCCACGGCCTCCCGCATGGTGCGCACCGGGGCGGCCCACAACCCGGCGCCGAGCAGCACGTCCAACCACTGGTCGGTGGTCCGTTGCGGGGTGCGCCGGTCGAGCCGCCGCTTCACCTCGTCCCGGTCGGTCCACGGGTGCAGCCCGGCCAGGTCCGCGTCGACGACCTCGGCCACCAGCGACAGGTCGCCCATCGACAGGGCGAGGAAGCCGTCGGCGGTGCGGTAGATGCCGAACGGTGCGTCCAGCCACGGCTGCGCGACGCCGGCCGCCGACCGGGATACCTCCAGATCCAGGTTAACCATCGCGGAGATCTCCTGGCACATGATGGCGATGGTGGAGTGGAACAGATCGACTTCGACGCGTTGGCCGATGCCGTGCCGGGCCCGGGCCAGCAACGCGGCGAGGATCCCGTTGACAAGCGTCAGCGCCCCGGTCGCGTCGCAGATCGAGGTGCCGGCGGCCACCGGCGGGTCGGTCGCCGTGCCGGCGTTGTACGCCAGCCCGGAGGCGGCCTGGATGAGCAGGTCCTGGCCGGGCCGGTTGCGGGCCGCGGACGGCGTGCGCTGCCCCCACCCCGAGCCGGAGCAGTAGACGATGTCCGGCCGTACGGCCCGGAAGTCGTCGTAGCCGAGGCCGAGCCGGTCCAGCACACCGGGCCGGAAGTTCTCCACCACCACGTCACAGGTGGCGCCGACGCGCAGCAGGGCATCCCGGGCGCCGGGCGCCTTCAGGTCGATCGCGACCGAACGCTTGTTGCGGTTCATCGCCAGGAACGCCGGCGAGTCGCCGTCGACCAGCCGACCGCCGAACGTCAGACCGCGTTCCCACTCGCCGTCGCGCGGACGTTCGACCTTGATGACGTCGGCGCCGAGGTCACCGAGCACCTGCGTCGCGTACGGCCCGAGCATCATCTGGGTGAAGTCGAGGACCCGGATGCCGTCCAGGGCCAGCGGCGCGGCGGGGGTGCCGGCCGCGTCGACGGCCGGGTGCGGGTCGGCCATGTCAGACCGCCTCCCCGGTGGGGCCGAGGACCGTGAGGCCACCATCCACCCGCAGGCAGGTGCCGGTGATGAACGATGCCTCGTCGGAGACGAGGAACGCGGCGGCGGTCGCCACCTCGTCCGGCTGGCCGAAGCGGCCGAGCGCGTGCGAGGCGTTCCAGTTGGCGATCAGCGCGTCCGGATCGGCCGCGGTGCGGAAGATCCGCTCGTTCATCGGCGTCATGATGGTGCCCGGCGCCAGGCAGTTGATCCGGATACCGGCGGTGCCGTACTCGACGGCCGCCTGCTGGGTCAGCCCGATGATGCCGCCCTTGGTGGCGGCGTAGCCGGCCCACCCGGGAAACCCCACCAGGGCCTGGACACTTGCCATGTTCACGATCGCTCCGCCACCGGCGGCCCGCAGGTGCGGGATCGCGTACTTCATGCCCAGCCAGACGCCCTTTAGGTTGACCGCCACCACCCGGTCCCAGTCCTCCTCGGACAGCGCGTCGGCGCTGCCCGCGATGGCCACCCCGGCGTTGTTCACGATGGCGTCGAGGCGGCCGAACCGGTCGACGACGCCGGTGACGAAGCCGTCCACCTCGTCGGCTCGGGACACGTCGATCCGCGCGGCGTACGCCTCGGGTCCGGTCTCGCCGAGGTCGGCCGCGACCCGAGCCGCGCCGTCGCTGTCGATGTCGGCGATTCCGACGTGGGCGCCCTCGGCCGCCAGCCGGCGGGCGATCGCGTACCCGATGCCGGTGGCCGCCCCGGTCACCGCGCACACCTTTCCGGTCAACCTGCCCACTGCGCCCCCTCGTCCGGTGGTCGCGGACCCGCTGCGGAACCGGACCACCTTGATAAAACGTTTTTCTGTATAGTCGGGCGGCCAGGTCGGTGTCAACAGCCGGTTGCCGCGGGCGGCGCGCGACGGAAGGCTCACGGGGCGGCCGACGTCGGGCCGTGGAGGAGGATCGCACGATGGCCACCATCAAGGATGTCGCTCGGCACGCCGGCGTCACGCCGTCGGTCGTGTCGCGGCTGCTCAGCGGCGACCCGACGCTGCGGGTGCGGCCCGAGACGAAGGCCCGGGTGGCGGCCTCCGTCGCGGAACTCGGATACGCCCCGAACCGGGCCGCCCGGGCGTTGCGACGGGCCCGCACCGGCGCCCTTGGCATGGCCATGCGGGACCCGACCAGCCCCGTGTACGGCGAGATCTTCCGCGGCGCCGAGGAGGAGGCCGGCCGGGCCGACCACGTCTTCGTCGTGGCCGACCTGGATTCGCTGACCGTCGACCCGGCGACGTTCCGCCGGCTGACCGGCACCGGCGCGATCGACGGCCTGGTCATCCAGCGCGACGGGCAGCCCGGTGACGACGCCCTCCTGGCCGGCCTGCGGCTGGCCGAGCTGCCCTTCGTGGTCGTCAACGAACGGGTCGAGCCCCCGCTGGCCGGGGTGGCGCTTGACGACACGCGGGCCGGCCGGGTGGCCACCGCCCACCTCATCGCGCTCGGCCACACCGAGATCGCCAGCATCGACATCGGCGGACCCACCTCCCGCTCGGCGGACCGGCACGCCGGCTGGGACCAGGCCATGCGGCACGCCGGCCTGGAACCCCGGTCCGACCTGGTCGCCGTGGGCGGTGCCCGGCCGGAGACCGGCTACCGGGCGATGACGGAACTGCTGGCCACCGTCCGACGGCCGTCCGCGGTGGTGGTCGGCACCCTGGTCGCCGCCGTCGGCGCGTTGACCGCCATCCGGCACGCCGGACTGCGCGTCCCCGAGGACATCTCGGTGATCGCCCACCACGACGCCTGGTTCGCCGAGCACGTCACGCCGCCGCTGACCGTGGTCCGGTCGCCGCTGCGTGAACTCGGCCGGCGCGCCGTCCGGTTGCTGCTGGACCGGGTCGACGGCCAGCCGGCCCGGCAGGACGTGGTGACCGAGCCGCCACCGGAACTGGTGCACCGCGGCTCGACCGTGCACGCCCCCGCCGGGCGGCGGTGACGCTCACCGGGGCGCGCCCATCGCCTCGGCACCGCCGGTGCAGACGGACATCGTCCAGGTCGCGCGGTAAGCGTCCCGGGTGTCGGGCCCGCCCGTCCCTTGACAAGGCCGACCCTTGACAAGGCCGACCCGGCCCACGATACCGTGGTAAAACGTTAGACCAATTCGGGTTCCGACCGGCTGGTCGACACCGCACCCCCCGAGGAAGGCCGGCATGGACCGCATCCCGTACGCCGCGCAGGTGCCACCCCACGACGCCACCCAGGCGACCCTGGTCGCCCGGGTGTTCGCGCCCGAGGCCGGCGGGCCCTGCGTGGCGGCGGTTCGCGGCGACACGGTGGTGGACCTGAGCCACCTCGAACCCACCGTCGCCGACCTGCTGGACCGGCCCGACGCCGTCGAGATCGTCCGCTCCGCGCCCGGCAGCCGGCAATGGCCGCTGGCCGACCTGCTGCGCGACACCCTCGCTCGACGCACCGACACGGCGCACCTGCTCACCCCGATCGACCTGCAGGTCATCAAGGCGGCCGGCGTCACCTTCGCCCGCAGCATGCTGGAACGGGTGGTGGAGGAACGGGCGGCCGGGGACCCCGGCCGCGCCGAGGCCCTGCGCGCCACCCTGACCGGACTGCTCGGCGGCGCGATCCAGGTCCGACCCGGATCGGCCGAGGCGACCCGGGTCAAACAGGTGCTGCAGGCCGAGGGCCTCTGGTCGCAGTACCTGGAGGTGGGCATCGGCCCCGACCCGGAGATCTTCACAAAGGCACCCGTGCTCTCGGCGGTGGGCACCGGCGCCGAGATCGGGGTGCTGGCCCGCTCGGTCTGGAACAACCCCGAACCCGAACTCGTCCTCGCGGTCACCTCGACCGGCCGCCCCGTCGGCGCCACCCTCGGCAACGACGTCAACCTCCGCGACTTCGAAGGACGCAGCGCACTGCTGCTGACCGAGGCCAAGGACAACAACGCGTCCTGCGCGGTCGGCCCGTTCCTGCGGCTGTTCGACGACCGATTCGGCCTCGACGACGCCTGCACGACCGAGATCAGCCTGCGGGTCGACGGCCCGGACGGCTACCGCCTCGACGCCACCAGTTCGGTAGCTGAGATCAGCCGGCACCCCCGGGACCTCATCGCCCACGCCCACGGCCCGCACCACCGCTACCCGGACGGGTTCGTGCTGTTCACGGGCACCATGTTTGCCCCGACCACCGACCGGGACGCTCCCGGTCAGGGCTTCACCCACCACCCCGGCGACATCGTCAGCATCTCGAGCCCACGGCTCGGCACCCTCGTCAACGTGGTCAACACCGCCGAAGCGGCTCCGGACTGGACGTTCGGCGTCCGGGCCCTGATGCGCAACCTCGCCGGCCGGGGACTGCTGCCGTCCGGACCGGTCCGGGACCGGTCGGACCAGGCGAGACCGGCGGTGCCGGACCCGGCACCGGCCCCCGCGACGACGACCTGACCAACCGAACGGAGTTCCGTTGTCCACCGACGCGCCCGCCACCACCGACGCCGCCGGCACGCCGGCTGACCGGCTGACCGCCGTGCTGGCGGCGAGCGCCGCCAGCGCCCGCCCGCTCGCCGCCACCGGTCCCGACGAGCGGGCCGCCCTACTCGACGCGATCGCCGGCACCCTGGACGCACACGCCGACGAACTGGTGCACATCGCCCGCGACGAAACCCACCTGCCCGAGCCGCGGCTGCGCACGGAACTGCGCCGAACCACGTTCCAGGCCCGGCTGCTGGCCGACCGGCTGCGCCAGGGCCTGCTCACCGACGTTCGGGTCGACCACGCCGACCCGGACTGGCCCATGGGACCCCGACCGGACCTTCGCCGCACCACCGTCCCACTCGGGCCCGTGCTCGTCTTCGCCGCCAGCAACTTCCCGTTCGCCTTCAGCGTCGCCGGCGGCGACACCGCCAGCGCGCTCGCCGCCGGCTGCCCCGTCGTGGTAAAGGCACACCCCGGCCATCCCCGCCTGTCCCGCCGAACCGCCGAACTCCTCGACGCGGCGCTGTCCGGGGCCCCCGCCGGGACCTTCGGGCTCATCGAAGGCGTCGAGCAGGGCGCCACGGCCGTACGCGACCCGAGGATCCGCGCCGTCGCGTTCACCGGCTCGCTACGCGCCGGCCGGCGCCTGTTCGACCTGGCCTGCGCCCGGGACGAACCAATCCCCTTCTACGGCGAATTGGGCAGCACCAACCCGGTGGTCGTCACCCCGGACGCCTGGCGTCGCCGCGCGGCGGCGGTGGCCGACGGGTTGGCCACCTCGTTCACCCTCGGCTCCGGGCAGTTCTGCACCAAGCCCGGCGTCGTGCTGGTACCCGACGCGGCCGCCCTGATCGCCGCGCTGCCCGCCGTCACCAGCGGACCGATGCTCACCCCGGAACTGACCGACGGCTTCCACGCCGCCCTCGCCGACCTGACCGCCACCCCCGGGATCGAGGTCGCGCTGCGTGGTGAGCCCACCGACGCCGGTGTTCCGGCGCCGGTGGTGCTGCGCACCGACGCGGCCACCGTGCTGGCCGACCCGGACATCCTGGAGCGGGAGTGCTTCGGGCCGGCCACCCTGCTCGTCGAATACGCCTCGACCACCGAGGTGCACGACATGGTGGCCGCGCTGCGCGGGCACCTGACCGCCACCGTGCAGGCCGGATCCGACGACGACGCCCTGGCCCTGGCGCTGGTGCCACTGCTCGCCGAACACGCCGGGCGGGTGCTGTGGAACGACTGGCCCACCGGCGTCACGGTCTCCGACGCGCAGCACCACGGCGGCCCGTACCCGGCCTCCACCGCCCCCGCCACGACGTCGGTGGGAACGGCGGCGGTCGCCCGCTTCCTGCGGCCGGTCGCCTTCCAGAACGTGCCGGACGGAGCGCTGCCACCGGAGTTGCGTGAGCGGGCGCCGGGACCGCGACTGGTCGACGGGCGCCCGCAACCCTGACGGTCGGCTCGCCGGGTGCGAGGCCGTCGGCGCCTTACGGTCGGAACGGCTGCCGGCACGCCGGCGAAACACGCCGCGGAAAGGTGGGACAGATGATCGGCATGTCCCGGTTGACCGGCGGGCGGACCCGCTCGGTCAGCCCGGAGAACCCCACGGGCGCCAAGGGCGCCGGTGCGGCGGCCACCGAGGGCACCGGCGCCGCCGCCGCCGTGGACCTCGGCCCGGGATGGAAGGTGTCCCCGAGCGTCGAGGTGGCCGCCGGAACGACGCACGTGCTGGCCGACCTCACCGGACCCGGCGTGATCCGCCACCTGTGGTGCACCACCCATCCCCGGCACTGGCGCTCGCTGATCCTGCGCTGCCACTGGGACGACGCCACCGAACCGGCGGTCGCCGTGCCGCTCGGCGACTTCTTCTGCCAGGGGTGGGGCGAGTTCGCCCAGGTCAGCTCGATACCGGTGGCCGTGAACCCGTACGGCGGGCTGAACTCCTACTGGGAGATGCCTTACCGGCGCCGGGCCCGGCTCACCATCGAGAACCTCGGAACCGAACCGGCGCTGCTGTTCTACCAGATCGACTACGAGCTGACCGAGGTCGCCGCGGACGTGGCGTACCTGCACGCCACCTGGCGGCGCAGCAACCCGCTACCGGACCGGCGACCGCACGTCATCCTCGACGGGGTGACCGGCGCTGGTCACTACGTCGGCACCTACCTCGCCTGGGGCGTCAACAGTTCCGGCTGGTGGGGCGAAGGCGAACTCAAGGTCTACCTCGACGGGGACGACGAGCTGCCGACGATCTGCGGCACCGGCACCGAGGACTATTTCGGCGGCGCCTGGAACTTCGACGTCCCGGGTCTGGGCTACACCGCCTACAGCACGCCGTACCTCGGCATGCCGCAGGTGCTGCGCCCGGACGGGCTGTACCGCAGCCAGCAGCGGTTCGGCATGTACCGCTGGCACCTGCCCGACCCGATCCGCTTCGCCGAGGACATCCGGGTCACCGTGCAGGCGCTCGGCTGGCGGTCCGGCGGCCGCTACCTGCCGCTGCGTGACGACATCGCCTCCACCGCCTGGTGGTACCTGGACAACCCGGCCGGGCGGCCGGTCACCTTCGACCCCGACCACCTCGAAGTGATCTGAGCGGGCTGCCCGGAGCCGGCCGGCCGGCACCGGGCAGCCGGCCGGCACTGGCCCGTGCCGCTTGAGTTCAAGCCCGGTTGAACACCGATCCTTGAGTGCGCCGCCGGCAGGACGCCGATGGAACGAACCAGGGAGAGCCCACATGACGACCGAGCAGCCGCGCAGCCCCCAGCAACGCAAGCGCGACACCCTCGCCCGCTTCGACCAGGACCTCGACGCCTGGGTGGCCTCGGCGGACCGGGACGGCAACGCCCACCTCGTGCCGTTGTCGTTCCTGTGGGACGGCACGACATTCACGCTCGCGACCGACGGGTCCACCCCCACCGGCCGCAACCTCCGGTCCTCGGGACGGGCCCGACTGGCGATCGGCCTGACCCGCGACGTGGTGCTCGTGGACGGCACCGTCGAGACCCACACCCTCGACACCGTCCCGACCAGGCTGGCCGACGCCTTCGCCGCGAAGCAGGCGTGGGACCCGCGAGGTGGTGGTCCCCGGTACGTGTTCTTCCTGGTGACCCCGCGCCGGATCCAGGCGTGGCGGGAGGTGGACGAGATCGCCGGCCGGGATCTGATGCGGGACGGTCGCTGGCTGGTTTGAGGGTCGCCGGAGGCTTCCCGGCCTTCCCCCGATACCGCAGAATGCGGGGATGGACGACTCGACTGAAGACCAGAAGACCGGCACCGCGATGGGTCGGCGCGCCCTCTTCGGCCGGGCGCTGCTGGCGGTCGGCGCCGCGGCCGGGCTGCTGAGCCTCACCGGATGTCCCGGCGGCGAACAGGGTGACGACGGCGACGACGACGGTGACGACGGTGACGACGACTAGGTTCCCACCGGGGCAGGAGATCGTTCGACGGTACGTTCGCGGGCCGCACCTGACCTGGGCGCAGGCCACCCGGGTCGTGGCCGACGACGAATCCGGCCTGGTGCTGTGGCTGCCAGAAGGCGCCGACTTCGCGTACCGGATCAACCCCGATGGTGGGGCGCTGCGCGGCGCGCCCACCATCGAGGCGTACGGCGCGGTTCCGTTGGCGCTACGCCGGTGGACGGACTATGACGTCCTGCTGCTGCATCCGCCGGGGGCCGCGCATTCGGTCTGGTGGTTCTTCTCCGGCGGTTCCTTCGACGGCTGGTACGTCAACCTGGAGACCCCGTTCGTGCGGCGTACCGACGGCATCGAGGTCGTGGACCACCACCTGGACATCGTCGTCGAGCCGGACCGGACCTGGCGGTGGAAGGACGAGGACGACTTCGCCAGGTGCACCGGCATAGCGGGGTTCTGGGATGCCGAGCAGGCGGCGGAGATCCGTGCCGAGGGACAGCGGGCGGTCGCCGCCATCGAGGCCGGGCGCTTCCCGTTCGACGGCACCTGGTGTGACGTCGCGCCGGACCCGACCTGGGCGCGGCCTCAACTGCCCGCCGCGGTCGTCCGGCTGACCGACGATCAGTCGGCGCGGGCGTCGTAGCTGTCGCGGTTGGCGAACACCTCGTCCATGTGCGCCTCGGCCCATTCCTTGATGCCCCGGATCACCTGGTGCAGTGAGAGACCGAGGTCGGTCAGCCGATAGGTGACCGTCGCCGGCACGGTGGGCCGTACGGTGCGGGTGACCAACCCGTCGCGTTCGAGCGACCGCAGCGTCTGGGTGAGCATCTTCTGGCTCACCCCGGCCAGTCGGCGGGACAATTCGGAGTACCGCATCGCTCTCGGCGCGCCGTCGCCGTCGGCGCCCGGCCGCTGCGGACCGTCGCTGCCGAGCGCGGCCAGGATCAACGCGACCCACTTGTCGGAGATCCGGTCGAGCAACTGGCGGCTGGGACATTCGGCCAGGAACGCGTCGTAGTCACGCTTCGCCTGGGCCCGTTTCTGGGCAGCCGTGGCTGTCGGCATCGCCGCTCCTTTTACCCGTGGGTGCCCTACGCACCTTCAGGTGCCTACTTCCCACTGGAGAGTAGCGCATCCATCGTGGTGGGTGGCACAGGCCGAGCACCCCTGCGAGGAGCGAACCATGAGCACCCCCACCTTCCGCACCGCCGTCGTGCGTACCCCCGGCGCGCCCGACCCGATCGAGATCATCGACGTCCCGGTCGCCCAGCCCGGCCCCGGCGAGGTCCGCGTCGCGATCGCCGCCGCCCCGGTCAACCCCGTCGACATCGCGGTCGCCCAGGGCTTCTTCCATGCCATGGGGCTGATCAACCAGCCGGAGTACACGGGACTCGGCTGGGACTTCGCCGGCACCGTCGCCGTCGCCGGACCGGGCGTGGACCTGGCCGTCGGCACCCGGGTCGCCGGCATGGTGGCCGGCTTCGACCGCGACCACGGCACCTACGCCGAACAGGTCGTCGTGCCGGTGACCGGGCTGGCGGTCGTCCCTGACGGGCTGGACCTGGTCACCGCGTCGACCGTGCCGCTCAACGGGCTGGCCGCCGCCCAGATCGTCGACCTGCTCGGCGGCCCGTCGGCCGGCCGCGACCGGCTGTTGGTGACCGGCGCGGCCGGCGCGGTCGGCGGGTACGTGGCCGTGCTGGCGCAGGACCGGGGCTGGCGGGTGACCGGCCTTGCCAGGACCGAGGACGAGGAGTTCGTCCGGAGCCTGGGCGCCGACTTCACGGCGGACCCCGAGCCGGGCTGGGACGCCGTCGCCGACGGAGCCACCCTGCAGGAGCGGGGTCTCGCCCTGGTCCGCGACGGCGGGCGGTTCGTCGGAGTCCGTCCGGCCGCCACGCCGGCCCCGGAACGCGGAGTCACCGTGGCGGCGGTGGAAACCCACCCCGACGGCCCCCGACTGGGCGACCTGCTCGCCGTAACGGCCTCCGGCGGTCTGCCGGCCCGGGTGCACGCGGTCGTGCCGTTGGAGTCCGTCGCCGACGCGCACCGCGCGGTGGCCAAGGGTGGGGTACGCGGTCGCTACGTGCTCAAGCCCTGATCCGCCGACCCCCGCAGTTCAGCCAACGTCCAGCACGTCACCGAACGGAGTGAGCATGACCTGGGTAGCCGGGTTCCGTACCGCCGTCATCAGCCCCTACGAGCCGATCCAGTACAACGAGCCGCGCGGATTCACCGACCAGACGGTGCGTCAGGTGCTGCACATGGCCGGCGGAGGAGAACAGATCCGGGTACTGCTGACGAACCGCTACGGTCGCACCCCGTTGACCGTCGACGCGGCGGCGGTCGCCACCACCCACCGGCGGGCGGTCCTCACCGTCGACGGCGCCGAGACCTTCACCATCGCACCGGGGGAGGAGGCCGTCTCCGATCCGATCGACCTGCCCGTCGTCGCCGGCTCCGACCTGGTCCTCAGCCTCTACCTTCCGGGGGAGACCGGTCTCGCCACCTATTCCCACCAGCCCATGGAGACCGCCCACGTGGTGGCCGGCAACCATGTCACCGCTCGGACCTGGCCGGACAGCGAGCCGGTGCAGGCCCGGTTCTACGTCACCGGGGTCGACGTCGTCGTCCCGGACGACATCCCGGTCGCCGTCGCGTTCGGCGACTCGTGGTTCGAAGGGGTCGGCACCACACCCGGCGCGAACAACCGTTCCGTGGATTTGCTCAACCGGCGCCTGGGCCGGGGATGGGTCGTCAACCAGGGCATCGCCGGGAACCGTCTGCTCAGCGACGGGATCGGGGAGCACGCGCTGGCGCGGTTCGACCGGGACATCCGCCCGATCCCCGGTCTGACCCACGTGCTTGTGCACTTCGGCATCAACGACCTCGGTCTGCCCGGAATGCTCGGCGAGCCCGCCGTGACGCCGGGCGCCCTGATCGAGGGATTCAGTGCCCTGGCTCATCGGGCACACCAGGCCGGTCTGAAGATCCTCCTCTCGACCATCGGACCCTTCGCCGGGGCCGCCTATCCCGGCGTCAGCACCCCCGAGGGGCTCGCCACCCGGCGCGAGGTGAACCACTGGATCCGCACCACCGACACGGTCGACGCCGTGGTGGACGTGGCACGGGCCGTCGAGAATCCCGACGCCCCCGACCACATCCATCCCGACCTGGACAGCGGCGACGGGATGCACCTCAACGACAAGGGCGCCCAGGCGATGGCCGACGCCGTGGACCTGAGGTTCCTGGGCCAGTAGCCAGGCCGCCGCGGGAAGGGCCGGTCACCAGGGGTCGTGCGGATACGGGTTGTAGCTCGGCAGCTCCATCTCACGCTTGAGGCGTCGGCGGAACAGCAGCACGGACAGGCTCAGGGACCCGAGGCCGATCAGCGCCAGCACGAGCCAGACCCCGGCGTTCCCCGCATCGTACGAGGAGCCGGGCGGCGGCGGGCCGGCCCCGGCCGCCACCTCGGTGCCCGGACTGTCCGCGGCCGCCTCGTCGTCCTCAGGCACCGCCACGGTGAACGAGAACTCACCCCTGCCCACCTCGCCACCGGCGAGGACGGCTGTCCAGGTGACTCGATAGTCGCCGGGCGGCAACTCCCTGGTCTTCTGGGAGAGGTTGATCCCGCCAAGCACCCGCGGTCGTCCCTCCTGATAGGTCGTCCCGTCGGTTCCGATGACCTCGACCTTCTCGTTGCGACCGCGCTCTATCTGCTGGTTGATGCTGATGATCACGTCGTCGACCGGCTCGGTGACGGTGGTGTCGGCCTCGGGGACGGTCTGCAGGACCACGGGTTCGGCCAAGGCTGGCGTCGCCAGCGGCCCGGCGAGCAGCGCAGCGGCGGCGGCCAGCAGGCCGACGAGGGGAACGAGCCGACGGCGAGCGCGGCGGACGATGCACGGCGACAACATCGCTAGATCATCCGCCATCGGGATCGATCGCGCTGCCCCTCCCGTACCGCCCCCAGCAGTGGCTGAAGACTGTGGATCGTGGATTTCTGGTGCCCCAGGGGCAGCGGAAATCCACGATCCACACGGTCACTCGGGGTCAGGTCAGGCCTACCTGGTCCAGCAGGCCGGCCAGTTCCACCGGCCGGCCGCCGGCCCGCGCCGACTCCCGGACCGCCGCCATCAGGCAGAACGTCTCGATGCCCTCCGCCAGGCCGGGGGAGTAGTCGGAATCCGTGGCCAACGCGTCCGCGAAATACTGGAGATAGTTCGCGAACTCGCCGTAGTGCATGCCGTGCACCTCGTTGTTGAAGTGGTAGTGCCGGTACTCGTACAGCATGTCCTCGACGATCTCGGTGCCGTCGTCGGCCGTGTGCACGTACCGCATGTCGTGGTACTGCGCCATCGAGGTGCCGGCCGACCCGTACAGCAGGCACTCGATCGAGTTCCGCGCCCGCGCCAGCTCGTGCATGCCGTAGTGGCCGAACGCCCGACCCAGCCGGCCGTCGGCGGTCATCGCGTTCACCGAGTAGACGTCGTACGACGCCAGGCCGTGCCGCCGGGCCAACGCGGAGCGGGAGCCCACCGCGGACACCGACTCGATCGGGCCGAGGTACCAGCGCAGCAGGTCCAGCGGGTGACTCATGCCCAGGTACACCCAGTCGGTGCCGTCGACGATCCACGGCGCCCGGTCGTAGTACCAGTCCATCCGGTGCGTGTAGTGCGCCTCCACCACCTCGACGTCGCCGACCTCGCCCCGCTCGTACGCGGCCCGCTGCCGCCGGAACGACTCGAAGAACCGGGTCGACTGGCCGACCAGCAGCCGCCGCCCGGTCCGCTGGGCCACCGCCAGCACCTGCCGGGCCGCCGCGAGATCGTTGACCACCGGCTTGGTGCACACCACGTCCTTGCCGGCCTCGAACGCGGCGATGATGTGCTCGGCGTGCAGATGATCGGGGGTGTACACACCCACGATCCGCACGTCGTCGCGGGCCAGCAGGTCGGCGTACGAGGACGTCAGGGCGACGCCCGGCACGTCGGCACCGACCTCGGCCAGCACGGCCGGGTCGAGGTCGCAGCCGGCCACCGCCCGCACGTTACGGGTCCGGTACGCGGCCAGCAGCGCCGTGCGGCCCTCGTGCAGGCCGACCACACCGAGGCCGAGCCGGTCGGCCTCGGGCACCGACTCGTCCATCGGGTACGAGTGGACGCCGCGGGCGACCCGGGGGAAGTAGCTCATCGACTCACTCCTGTTCGGTGCGGTGGACGGTGGCCCACACCTCGCGGTGGGAGTCCAGGTCACGGGACTGCTTGGCGGCCTCGGCGAGGTCGAGCACAACCGTGGCGATCTCGTGTCCGCGCAGCTCCACGGTGATCCGGGACCGCCCGCCGTCCGTCGTCACGGGCAGCGGTTCGCGCAGCTCCCCGAGGGCGCTGGCGCGCCAGCCGTGGCGGACCGTGCCGTCGCAGGTCAGCTCGGCGGTTCCGGGGTCGCCGGTGAACTCGACAAGCCGCACCAGCACCGGCCGGTCCAGCGTGGCGCTGGCGTGCTCGGGCAGCCCGGTCCCGGCGTACCCGGTCTCCCGGTACACGGCGGTGACGGCGGCACCGGGACAACCGTCCAGCCGCAGCAGGGACAGCGTCGCCGGCAGGTCACCGCCGACCCGGTCGGTGGTGGCGGCGACGGCCGGCCGGGTGAACTCCTGCGCCAACCGCCACCGGGTGGCGTGGTCCAGCCCGGTGTGCGGCAGCACCCGCACCCGGGCGTGCAGTTGCCGGACGTACCGGTCCTCGTCCCACGGGTCGCGCATCGACAGCACGTTCCACACGCCCCGCTCGGCCCGCAGGAAGCCCTGGCTGCCATCGTGCAGCCAGAGCACACCGGCGCCGGTGCCGTCGGTCAGGTCGACCAGTTGCAGCCCGGTCAGCGGATCCCGGATCTCCTCGAACACCTGGGGTGAGGTCATCCAGTCACCGGTCGGGTACTTGCGGGAGTGCCGGCCGCGGCCGGTGACCGGGGTGACCGCGTACGGGGTGTCGTGCAGCACCGTCGTCACGTCGAGGTCCGGTTCGACGAGCGTCATGAGCGCGGCGTGGTGCCGCCCGTCCGGCGGGGCCAGCGCGTCGGCGTCGAACGACAGGTCCACCGCGTCGAGGTCCGGGGCGAGCGCGACGGTCAGGCGCACCTCGTCCCCGGCGGGTGAGCGGGTAAGGACCGCCACCCGGTCACCGTCGACCCGCACCGACACCGGCTCGTACCGCTGCTCGACGCCGTCGCGTTCGCAGCGCAGCCCGGCGAGGCCGGCGGGGCCGCAGCCGACCCCGCCGATCGAGGTGACCACCCCCCGCCGCGGGTCGACGGTCACCCGGAAGTCGCCCCGGCGCAGCGTGACCACGCCGCCAGCCGCCTCGCCGACGCACGCGCCGTCCCTGGCGCCGGGCGCGATGTCCCTGTTGGCGGGCGTCGTGCCCGCGGCGGCCGGCGCAGCCTCCTCGACGCTCACCAATGGCACCGCCGGCTCGTCACCGGTGAGCACCACGTAGCCGAGCGCCGGCAGGTCGACCAGCCGGCCGGCGACGGCCGCCGTCCGGGACCAGCCCAGCGGGTTGACCGCGACCGTCCGGCCGGCGGGCCCGGCGGTCCGGCCGGCCAGGTGCGCGACGGTGCGGTCCAGCACCTCGCGGGCCAGCGCGTGGCCCCGGTCCAGGCCGGCGTAGCCGACGTGCCCGCACAGCCCCTCACACTCGTCGTTGTCGTGGTGCTGGAAGGCGAGCAGCTCCCGCCACCCCTCCTCCAACTCCCACACCGGATACACGTCCCAGTGCGGGTACGGGCGACCGACGCGGCCGGCCAGCACGGACAACCCTTCGGCGGCCAGCAGCGTCTGCTCGGTCTCCCGGCTGCGCCGGTGCCCCAGGTCGCCGTTCTTGCCGAGGCTCATCCCGTGGAAGACGTCGTCCATCGTGTACCGGCGTACCTCGGCGTGCGGACGCACCGCGTCCAGCACCTCCGAGAGGGTGCCGAACCGGACGTCCAGTCCGGGGGTGGACAGCAGTTCCTTCATGCCGTCGAGCAGCAGCTCGGAGCGGCACATCCAGTCCGGGGACGGGAGCAGTTCCAGCCACTGCTGGATGACCGGCGCGGGTGATGTCGTCAGCAGCGGATGGGCCTGCAGGGCGGCGAAGTCCTCCGGCCACTGGTGCAGGTTCAGCGGCCCGCGCGGGGAGGTCAGGACACGGCTGCCGTCCACCCCCTCCCACCACACCGCCGGCAGGTCCTCCTCGGGCACGTGTGGGGTGTGCCAGGTCCACTGGAAGAACAGTGACGCGTACCGGTAGCCGACGTCGGTCAGCAGCTGCGGCAACTGGGGGAAGAACGCGAACTCCTCCTCCCAGAAGGTGCGCGGCCGCACCCCGAGCAGCCGCCGCACCGCGCGCACCCCGTAGGTGAGCTGCCGGACCGCGGACTCGCCGTGGTGGAACAGCGGGTACGGCTGACCGTAGCTGGCTCCGACGATCTCGATCCGGCCGTCGGCCACCGCCTCCCGCAGCAGGGCCAGCGCCTCGGGTTCCTCGGCGGCCATCCGTTCGTACCCGACGCCGTCGAAGTTGAGGTTGCCGCGGGCGCCGGTGGCGGCGGAGAAGGCCAGCATGTCGCGCACCGAGGCGCCGAGCACGCCGTAGCCCCACAGCCACTGCATGTCCACCCAATGGAAGTGGTTGCCGAACGTGTACCAGACCGGCCGATCCACCTGCCCGCTCCCGTTGTCGTTGTCGTGCTCGCTCACTTGCCGGCTCCCGCGGTCAGGCCGGCGATGATCCGGCGTTGCCCGAACACCACCAGCAGGATGATCGGCACGATCATGAACACCGACAGGGTGCTCATCAGGTCCCACGGCCGGCTGGCCGCACCGCTGTTGACCTGGGTGAGTTGGATCAGCCCGATGGTCAGCGTCCGAGTGTCCACCGAGTTGCTGAACACCAGCGGATAGAACAGCTCGTTCCACGCCATGATCAGGTTGACCAGGAAGAGGGTGACCAGGGCCGGCTTCAGCAGCGGCCAGATCACCACGTACAGCATCTGGGCGAAGTTGGTTCCGTCGACGTGCGCGGCCTCCTCCAACTCGCGGGGGATCTGCTTGACGAACGACACCATCAACCACACCGTCATCGGGATCATGAGGCTGGCCTGCAACAGGATCAGCCCGTGCATGGTGTCGACCAACCCGAGGCTGTTGTAGAGCTGGAACAGCGGGATCGTGGTGGCGATCTGCGGCAACGCCATGGTCAGCAGCAACACCAGCATGGTCAGGTTGCCGCCGCGGAACCGCAGCCGGGCGAAGGCGTACGCGGCGAAGAACGCCAGGGCCACCGCGAGCAGCGCCGAACCGACCGCGTAGAGGGCGGAGTTCAGGGCGTACGTCCAGATGGGCACCTGCTCGCTGGTGCGCTGCACCGTCTCCCCGGTCGGCCGGGTCGTGAAGTAGGTCGGCGGCTCGGACAGCAACTGGTCGGCCGGCAGGAACGCGGACAGCAGGATCCAGTAGACCGGCAGCCCGAACACCACCGCGAACAGCGCGAATCCCGCGTACGGACCGCCCCGGGCGGCCAGTCGGCGCATCACAGCGCCACCTCCGTGCGACGGAACGTCACAGCTCCACCTCCGAGCGACGGAACGACCGCAGCGCCAGCACCCCGACGGCCAGCACGATCAGGAACAGCAGCATGGCGATGGCCGAGGCCCGCCCGTACTGGAGACCGATGAACGCCTCCTGGTACGCCAGGTACGGCGCGACCTGGGTGGCGCTGCCGGGCCCGCCGCCGGTCATGCCGAGGACGGTGTCGAAGGTGCCCAACTGGAAGATCACCATGAACACCCCCATCGTGATCAGCAGCGGCGTCACCAGCGGCACCACCACCGACCACAGGGTGCGCAGCCAGCCGGCGCCGTCCACCTTCGCGGCCTGGTACAGCTCACCCGGCACGCCCTGCAGCCCGGCCAGGATCACGAACGCCACGAACGGCACCGAGCGCCACACGTTGGCCAGGATGACCGCGATCTTCGCCGCCACCGGGTTCGTCAGCCAGTCGATGTCCACTCCGACGAAACCGAGCAGGTGCGGCACGATGCCGAACCCCTCGGAGAAGATGAACCGGAAGCCCAGCGCCGACACCACCGCGGGGATCGCCCACGGGATGAGCGCCACCGCCCGGGCGGCGCCGCGCAGCCGGAACGTGGCGTTGAGCAGCAGCGCCAGGGCGAAGCCGAGAACCAGCTCCAGCACGGTGGACACCCCGGCGAAGACGATCGTGAACAGCAGCGCGCCGCGGACTGTCGAGTCGCCCAGCAGATCGGCGTAGTTGCCGAGACCGATGAACGCCGGCTCGGCGGTGTACGCGCTGTCGTCGGTCAGGCTCAACCAGACGGTGGACAGGAACGGATAGATCGAGGTGAACAGGCGCACCAGCAGGGCGGGCGCGATCAGGACGGCGGCGAGCAGCCACACCCGGCGGGGCAGCGACAGCCGGCCCAGCAGATGGGTGACAGCCCACCGCAGCCGCGCCTCGGTGGGTGGCGCCCCGGCGCGGGTGCGCCGCGCCGGGGCGGTTCGAGCCAGTGCCATGAGAAGGGTCCTCGCGTCGGGTCAGGACAGGGCGGAGATTCGCTTGGCGCCCTCGGTCATCGCGGTGTTCAGGTCCATCTGACCGGTCAGGTACGCCTGCCCGATGTCGTCGATGACGGTCTCCGCCCGGGCGGCCTGCGGGTGGAAGGGCCGCGGCGTGACGTAGCCGGCCTCGCTGTACTCCTTCATCGCCTTGACGATTCCCGAGTCGCCCAGCTTGTCGAGGACGCTGGTGCGGGCGGTCACGAAGAACGAACTGGCCTCGGCCAACCGCACCGCGACCTCGGGTGAGGACATGTACTTCACGAACTCCTTGGCCTGCTCCTTCCTGGGGCTGGCCTTCGGCACCGCGTAGCCCCAGCCGCCGGCCCAGGTCTTCGCGCCACCGGGTCCGGCGGGCGGCGCCACCACCTGGATCTTCTCCGGCTTCGTCCACCCGGTGTTCGCCTCGGCCACCCCCTCGAAGAACGTCCACTGCCGCATCGACAGCAGCTTGTCGCCCATGTACGAGGCGTTGAGCTGGTCATAGGTCCAGGTCAACGCCTCCTTCGGGAACAGCTCACGGTCGATGAGCTGCTTGGCGAACTCGAAGGCCCGGCGGGTGCCGTCGTCGAAGGAGTACAGGTCACCGCCGGCCTGGGCGGCCAGGTACGCCAGGTAGACGAAGGTCAACCCAGGCTTGCTGGCGGCGTCGGCGAAGGCGTACATGCCGGTCTTCTGCTTGACCTCGGTGCCGACCGAGACCAGTTCCTCCCACGTCGTCGGCGTCTTCAGTCCCTGCGCGGCCAGCACGTCCGCCCGCAGCCAGTTGTAGCCGATCTCCCAGTTGTGGTAGACGCGGTAGGTCTTGCCGTCCTTGGTGTTCCAGGTCTTCATCGACTCCGCCATGCCCGGCGTCAGGTCGTCGGTGAACTCGGCGCCGAGCGCGTCGTCCAGCGGCTCGAACCAGTCGCCGGCGACGAACGCGGCACCGGCCGGGTCGTCGGCGTCCACCACGTCGTACGGTGTGGTGCCCGAGTTGAACGCCGGGACGAGCTGGGTGAGCAGATCCTGCCCGGAGGCCGGCCCGCCTTCCAGCCGTACCGTGATGCCACTCTGGTTGGTGAACTCGTCAATGATCGGCCGGATGGCGTCGTGGCTGAACGCCTGAACGGCGTACACGATGGTCTTGTCGTCCCCGTCGCTGCCCCCGGAGGGACCGTTGGAGCAGGCGCTGAGGGCGGGTCCGGCGGCGACAGCGCCGGCACCGAGGGCGGACAGGCGCAGGAATGTGCGCCGGTTGACGGAACGGGACATGAGGGGACTCCTTCTAGAAGGTCACGCCCGCGATCAGGGCGAGATTCGCGTACGGGGTGCACTCGCCGGTTCGGATGATCACGCGCGCCGAATGGGTGAGGGACTTGAAATCGCTGTGGTCGACGGTGCGCACCGGGAGGCCGGCGCAGAGCCGGTCCAGCGCGTCGGCCACCGGGGAGTCGGCGGACTGGGTGGCGACGACGACCCGCTCGACCGGCAGGCTGGCCAGGACGGCCCGGGTCACCTCGGACAGGGACGGAACGCCGGGGGTGAGGCTCAGGTCGATGAGCCGGACCCCGACCGGGACGGGCAGGCCAGCGTCGGCGATGACCAGGACGTCGGTGTGTCCCAGTCCGGCCAGCGCGTGCAGCAACGCCGGGTTGAGGATCTGGTGGTCGCGCAGCATCAGCGCACCCCGGCCGGATCGGCCGTCCGGGCGCCGGCTCGGGTGACCGCCGCGGATCCGGCGGTAACCCCGGCGGCCACGGCCCGGTCCAGGTCGGCACCGGTCGCCAGGAGCACGGTCAGGGCGCCGGTGAAGGCGTCCCCGGCGCCCACGGTGTCGACGACCGGCACGGACGGGGCCGGGTGGTGGCCCGACGCGCCGTCCGGCGTGGCCCACACGGCGCCGGCGCCGCCGAGGGTCACCACCACGGCGCACCCGGAGCGCCGGGCGGCTTCGGCGGCGCCGACCGGGGTCGGCGCGTCGAGGCCGAGGACGATCCGCGCCTCGGGCTCGTTGACCACCAGCACGTCCAGGGCGGCGAGCACCTCGGGGTCCAGCGCGGTGGCGGGGGCGGCGTTGCACACCGACCGGGCTCCGGCCGATCGGGCGCCGGCCACCAGCGCCGCCGTCGCGGACAGCGGCACCTCCAGTTGGCACAGCACCACGTCACCGGGGTGGAGCCGGGCGACGGCCCGGTCCGCGTCACCGGCGTCGACCGCGGCGTTGGCGCCGGGTGCTACCGCGATCATGTTCTCCCCGGCGCCGTCGACCAGGATCAGTGCGGTGCCGCTGGGTTCGGCGGCGTCGACGGCGACGTGCCGGGTGTCCACCCCGGCGGCGGCCAGGTCGGCGCGCATCCGGCGGCCGTGCTCGTCGTCGCCGACCCGGCCGACCATCCGCACCGACGGCCCGCCCGGTCCGGCGTGGACGGCGGCGGCGACCGCCTGGTTGGCGCCCTTGCCGCCACTGTTCGTGCGCAGCCGCCCGCCCAGCACGGTCTGCCCGGCGGTGGGCAGGGCCGGCACCTCCAGCACCAGGTCGGCGTTGAGGCTGCCGAAGACGACGATGTCGGGCACGGGAACTCCTCAGGTGGTCGTGGCGGCGGGACGGACGGGCGGGGTGTCCGCTGGCGAGGGCGCGGTGGTCGCGGGCCGCGGTGCGGTGCTGCCCGCCGGGGTCGCGGTTGTGGTGCTGCCCGGCGGGGGTGCGGTGCTGCCTCCGGCGATCAGTGTGGTGGTGAGGATGATCGGATCGGTGGGGGTGGCGTTGCCGGCGATCCGGTCGAGCAGCACCTCGGCGGCCCGCTGACCCAACTCGAAGATCGGCTGCGCGACCGTGGTGAGCTTGGGGGTGATGTACGCGCTGAGGTGGATGCCGTCGAAGCCGACCACACTGACCTCGGCGGGCACCCGGACGCCGGCGTCGGTGAAGGCGGCGAGCAGACCGATGGCGCTCAGGTCGTTGGCCGCGAACACCGCGGTGAACCGGTCCCGCTGGCCGATAAGCGTCCGGCCGGCCGCCCACCCGCCGTCCTCCTGGAAGTCGCCGGGCAGGACGGGGCAATCGTCCGGATCCACCCCGGCTGCGCGGAGGGCGTCCGCCCAGCCCGCCTGCCGTTCTGCCGTCACCGGCAGGTTGGCCGGCCCGGCCAGGTGGGCGATCCGCCGGTGCCCGAGGGCGAGCAGGTGCTCGGTGGCGAGGCGCGCACCGGCGCGGTGGTCGACCGCCACGAGCGAGGCGTGCGGTACGGCGATGGCCCGGTCCATCAGCACGACGGGCAGCCCGGCGGCGGCCGGGGCGAACCGTTCGCCGCTGAGCGCGCCGGTGACCAGGATGATCCCGTCGACCTGTTTGCGGCGCAGCAGCGCCAGGTCGCTTATCGCCTTCTCCTCGTCGTCCGCGTTGGGGCAGAGCAAGAGCAGATGCCCGCGCTGGTCCGCCACCGTCTGCACGCCCTTGACGAGTTCCGGGAAGAAGGGGTTGGCGATGTCCGGCAGCAGCAGTGCGATCGTCTGGGTGGCCTTGCCGACCAGGCTGCGGGCCACGTCGTTGGGCTGGTAGCCGAGTTCCGCGGCCACCGCGAGCACGCGTTGCCGGGTCTGCGCGGAGATCCGGGACCGGTCGTTGAGCGCCCGGGACACGGTGGCGATGGAGACACCGGCCCGTTGCGCGACGTCGTACACGGTCACCATGGCGTTCGTCCGTCCTTTCGGTGGGGGACCGACCGGCGCGTAAGCGTTTACGCAACTGTCGGACGGCTGCGTAAGCGCTACCGCAGTTGGGGGGACTTTACGGTGCCCGTCACCCCGCGTCAACACCCCCGAAAACCTGTGAACTGCTGAAACGTAGATCGCGCGAGGTGCCGGGTGCCGCCGGGCGGGGTTCCGGCTCGACGTTGCCCGCGGCTCCGTTCGACTCCCTCCACTGTTCGTCGCAACGGTCCGGCTGCCAGCTGTTCCGCGATGGTCCGCACGCCTTACAGGAACTGAATTCCAGATGGCTCCTGGTTGAATCCTGATGGTCGCCGGGCGATGGTCCGGCGCGCCGCGACCGCCCAACCGTCATCTGTCTGGCTCTGCCAGTTCCCCTCTGAACTGGAAGAAAGCGACGAAGAGGCAGTTGCGCGGTGCTGGCCCTGGTGGCTGTAGGCGCCTTCGGGATACCGACTCAAATTTTCGTACCGAACGGCCTCTGGAACTCCGCTCCAGAATGAGCTAGCTTGATCGGGAATTCAGATCCAGGAGGCGTCATGGCGGCAGTCGACCCAGCGGCACCGGCCGAATCGCATCGGCCGGACCATCGACAGGTCCTGGCCCGGATCCGCGCCGAACAACCTCGCTACCAGCGTGGCGACCGGCGGGTAGCGGACGCGGTCCTCGCGAATCCGGCGGCGGTTATCCACCTGACGATCAGCGACCTGGCGGCAGAGGCGGGAACCGCCTCCTCGACAGTCGTGCGGTTCTGCCAACGCCTCGGGCTGCGCGGCTTCCACGATCTCAAGTTGGCCATCGCCAGGGAACTCGGCGCCGATACCGTCGTGGAACCCCGAATCGGGTCGGCCGACGGTCCGATGGAGGTCCTCGCGAAGATCATCGCCTCCGACGCGGAGGCACTTCGGGACGTCACGTCCACCCTGGACGGCGTGCGGCTGGAGACCGCTGTCACCCGGCTGCACGAGGCGAGCCGGGTGCTTGTCGTCGGCGTCGGAACCTCGGCCCCGCTGGCGCAGGACTTCGCATACCGACTGATGACCATCGGCATGCACGCGGACGCGTACCCGGATGCCCATGTCCAGCACGTCGCTGCCCGGCTGCTCGGCCCGTCCGACGTCTGCCTCGCCGTGAGCCACACGGGCTCGACACGGGAAACCGTGGCGGCGGTCGAGGCAGCTCGGCACGTCCGGGCGACGACCATCGCCGTCACCAGTTTCGCCAGATCACCGCTGACCGCGGTGGTCGACACGGCGCTCGTCGCCGGCAGCCGGGAGACCTCCTTCCGGATCGAGGCGATGGCCAGCCGGATCGCACACCTGTCAGTTCTCGACGCGATGTTCGTGTCGCTGGCCCTGCGACGGCCAGCGGCGGCGTCGGCCGCGCTGGAACTGACCGGCGGGGTGCTCGCGGAGCACCGGTTCTGATGACCACCGCCCGACACTCCCGTCCGGCACGCGTCGCGGCCCCTCGCGTGCCGGCCCCGACCGATCACCAGCGGCCACCGCACCGGCCGTAGTCCGGGGCGGACCGACGCCCCCCTCGACCCTCAAGGAGACACGACCATGAGACGCACAGCGGCCGCCGTGCTCGCGGCCCTCGCCCTCACCGGCACAGCGGCCTGCAGCACGGAAACCACCCCCAGCGGCGGATCAGCCGGGAAGACCACGGACGACTGCGGGTACGCCTTCGTGCACGCGGCCACCATCGGTAGCAGCCTGTTCGAGCAGTGGGCCGAGGACGGGGTCAAACGGGCGAGGACCGACCTCGGCGTCAAGATCGACTCCGTCGAATCGGCGACACCGCCGGCGATCGCCGACAACTTCCGTGCCTTCGCCCAGCAGAAGTGCAAGAAGGTCATCGCGAGCGTCGGCTTCACCGCGGCCGAGGCGATGACGCAGGTGGCCAAGGAGTTCCCGGATCAGCAGTTCGCCATCATCGACGCGGAGGTGGCCCTGCCCAACGTCCGTTCCTACACCTGGGCCGTCGAGGAGGCCACCTACGTGGCCGGAGTGGCGGCGGCCAAGCTCTCCCGGTCCGGCACCATCGGCGCGGTCTTCGGCATGGACATCCCGCCGCTCAAGCGCTGGCAGGCCGGCTATGAGGAGGGCGCCAAGGCGGTGAACCCGGACGTCAAGGTGCTTGTCAACTACGTCGGATCGTTCTCCGACCCCGCCAAGGCGCTGACGCTGGCGATCGCGCAGAAGCAACAGGGCGCCGACATCATCCTGCCGGCGTCCGGATCCAACCTCGGCATCATCTCCGACTCCGTGAAGAACGACTTCTCGGTGGTCGCGATCGACCCCGACGAAGCGACGAAGGCCGGCGAAGCCGGTGTGCTGTTCACGATGCAGCAGAAGGTGGCCGACTCGGTGATCCTGCTCTTCCGGGAGAGTCAGGACACCGGCGCCGAAGGCGGGACGCGGGACCTCCGGCTCAGGGACGACGTGTTCGCCTTCGACCCGTTCACCACGACGTCGGGGAGGTTCGCCGGCAAGGTGCCGCCGGAGGTCACCGAGGCCGTGAAGCAGGCGTACGACGACATTGTGGCTGGCCGGGTCGTGGTACGGAATCCGTTGGCTGGGCAGTAGGCGTGGGCGTCGTACTGGAGTGCCGGCAGGTCCGCAAGAGCTTCGGCACGGTGCGTGCCCTGGACGGTGCGGACCTGCGCGTGGAACGGGGCACAATCCACGGCCTGGTCGGCGAGAACGGTGCCGGCAAGACCACCCTCATGAAGGTCGTCATGGGAGAGGACTCGGCTGACGCGGGGACGGTCGACCTCGCCGTCCGCCCCGGTCTCGTCCGGCAACAACTGTCCACCGTGCCGGAGTTCTCCGTCCTCGACAACATCGTCTTCGGTGCGGAACCGGTGCGCCGCGGCCTGATCGACCGCCGCCGGGCGGCCGCGGACATCACCGCGCTGATGGACCAGGTCCAACTGTCGATCCCGTTGCGGGCCGAGGCCGCGCTGCTGCCGCTGGCGTTGCAGCAGCGCATGGAGATCCTGCGGGTGCTGTACCGCCGGGCCGGGGTGATCCTCATGGACGAGCCGACCGCGCTGTTGACGCCGAACGAGGTCGACGCCCTGTTCAGCCTGCTGCGCCGCCTCGCCGCCGACGGCCAGTCGATCGTGCTCATCACCCACAAGCTGCGGGAGATCGAGGCGCTCTGCGACGCCGTCACGGTGATCCGGCATGGCCGGACCGTGCGGCGCTGGGACGAGCGGCCCTTCTCCAGCACGGAGATCGCCTCGGCGATGGTGGGCGTGGCGGAGGGGGACACCGCGGCGCACCGGCCGGAGCGCGACCGAGCCGTCCCCGTCGACGCGCCGGTCCTGCTCTCCGCCGGGATCGGAGCCGGGAAGGTCGAGGTGCGCGGCGGCGAGGTGCTGGGCGTGGCCGGCGTCGCCGGCAACGGCCAGGAGCACCTGGTGGAACAGATCTGCGGACTCGCCCAGCACCGTCACCGTGGCGGGGTCCGAATCGGGGGCACGGTGGCGGACCGGTGGTCGACGAGGGCTCGACGCGCCGCCGGCCTGCGGATGATTCCCGCCGACGTCCGTCAATGGGGCAGCGCGGTTACCGCCAGCATCCGGGACAACGTCCTCACCACCGAGCCCGCGCCGGCCCTCACCGGCCGGTTCCGGATCCGACCGGCGGCCATGCGACGGTACGCGACCAGGGTGGTCGAGGACGGCGGGGTGGTCTGCGCCGGGATCGACCAACGCGCGGGCGAACTGTCCGGTGGCAACCTCCAACGCCTCGTCGTCGCCCGCGAGTTGGGCTCCGGTGGATCTGTCGTCCTGGCCCACGAACCCACCCGCGGCGTGGACTTCAAAGCGGCCCGGATCATCCGTGGCCGGCTGCGCCACTTCGCCGATGACGGCGGCGCGGTCCTGCTGGTCTCCGCTGACCTGGACGAGCTGTTCGAGGTCAGCGACCGGATCGTGGTGCTGTACCGGGGCGCGGTGGTCGGCGAGCTGCCCCGCGCCCAGTTCTCCCGGGCCCGCCTCGGTGCCCTGATGGGCGGCATCGAAGACGAACCGGCGGCGACGGAAACGGTGGCGTAGTGATGGACCCGCGTACCAGCCGTACCATCGCCGTCGCCCTGCTCATCGGCCTGGCCCTGGCCGGTGTCGTCATCGCCGGGGTAGCGGGGCCGGCGAACCTGCCTGCCGCCGCCGAGGCGTTCGTCGACGGGGCGTATGGGTCCGGCACGTCCTGGGGTGCCACCGTGGCGGCGGCGGCACCAATCCTGCTCATCGGCATCGCCGCCAGCATCTCGTTCCGGGCCGGCATCTTCAATCTCGGACAGCCCGGCATGTTTGTCATCGGTGCCGTCGCCGCCGGAGCGACCGCACCCGTGGTGCCCGGGCCACCATGGTTCAACGTGCTGATCACCCTGGCCGTCTCGGCGGCGGTCGGCGCCGTCTGGGCCGGACTCATCGCCGCGGGCGCGGTGCTGGCCGCGCTCGACATTCTCGTCCTCTCCCTGATCATGAACTACCTCGCCGACGGGCTGGCCACCCTGCTCACCACCCGGGTGTTCCGGGATCCGACCGCGCTCGGCATCATCGAGACCCGGCTGGTGCCGGCCCGACTACCGCTGCTCGTCCCACAGAGCAGCTTCCACGCGGGCGTGCTGCTGGCGGCCGTCGCCTGCCTGGCCTACTGGTGGGTGATGAACCAGTCCCGTGCCGGCCACCGGCTGCGGCTCTACGGGCAGAACCCGAAGTTCGCCGCCGCCTCCGGCACCCCGCGGCGCGGCTATGAGCTGCGGGTCACCGTGATGACTGGCGCCCTGTGCGGCCTGGCTGGCGGCGTCCAGGTCCTCGGCGTGTTCCTGCGCTACATCGACGGCACGGTCGGCGGTTCGGCGTCATACGCCTGGACCGGCGTCATTCTCGCCATCCTCGTCCCCACGGGCACGCTGTTGCTGCTGCCCGGCGCGTTGTTCCTCGCCTCCCTGCAGACGGGTCTGCTCGGCGTCGAGCGCGCGGTCGGCGTCTCCAGCCGGCTCAGCCTGGTTGTCCAGGCCGTAGTGATGATCGCCGTGGCGTACGGCCGGGGACGCGCCTCGGGCGCCGACCGGCTCCGGGCGGGGAAACCGGAACCACCGGAACCACCCGAGCCCCGCCCCGCCGGACAACCGGCGACCACTGGAGGTGTTCCGTCGTGATCGAACTGATGACCAGCGCCGTCATCTGGGCGCGCACCCTCGACGCGGCGACCTCGCTGCTGCTGGTGGCGCTCGGCGGATATCTCTGTATCCGGTCCGGCGTCTTCAACATCGGCCTGGAGGGCACCATGATCTTCGGTTGCTTCGCGGCCGTAGCCGGCGGTTTCTGGGCCACCAACTGGACCATCGGCGTCGTCAGCGCCCTGGCCGCCGGCATTCTGGTGACCGGAATCCTTGCCGTGGCCGCCGTCTGGTTACGCGCTGACGTGTTGCTCGTCGGCCTCGCGGTCAACCTCCTCGGGCTCGGTGGCACCGCGCTGCTGCTGCAGTGGTTCTTCGACATCCGCGGCGGATTCACCTCCCAACGCGTGCGTCCGCTGCCCAGAGTGGACCTGCCCGGGGTGGACGCCGTGCCGTGGCTCGGTACCGTGCTCAGCGGTCGCACCGTGCTGACGTACTCAGCCTGGCTCCTCACCGCCGCCGTGGTGGTCTGGCTCGGCTTCACCCGATCCGGGATGGCCCTGCGGGCGGTCGGGTTGCGCACGGAGATAGCCGAAGCCTCGGGCGTGTCGGTCCGCCGCACCCGGTCGGTGGCGCTGCTCGTCGGGGGCGCGCTGGTGGGACTCGGCGGTGCCCAACTCGCCCTCGGCGACGTGGCGCAGTTCTCCGAGAACATGACCTCCGGCCGCGGCTTCGTCGCCCTCGCCATGGTGCTGATCGCGGCCAGACGCGCCTGGACCCTGCTTCCGCTCTCCGTCGGGTTCGCCGTCTTCGACGTCCTCGGCCTGTCCCTGCAGTCCGAGGGCCTGCCCTCGGAACTCAGCTACGTGCTGCCGTACGCCGCCGCGCTTGTCGTCCTGCTCGTGGCGCGAGTGTGGTCGGTTCGCGTCTCCCGAGCGTCGGACGAGTCGTGGGCGGGCGCCGCCGAGGGGCGTCGGGCTCATGCGTGACGGCGTCCGGCTCCGGATCGGGGCGACAAACGACCTGCTGGGTTCCTTTCATCCGTGGCCGACCGGTTACGGTTCTCTGCCCGGCGGTGCGGCGATCCGGGCCACTGTCGACCAGCTACGAGCCGAAACCCCGGCCGTTTGGATCGACGCGGGCGACTTCGCCCAGGGTGGGGCGATCAGCACGCTGACCGACGGATACGGTGGCTTCACCGCCATGGACTCGCTCGGTCCCGACGTCGTCGTCGCGGGGAACCACGAGTTCGACTGGGGAACACCACATCTGCGGTCGGCTGCCCGGCGAATCTCAGCTCCGATGCTCTGCGCCAACCACCCGGACAGCGGGTTACCCGCCACCGCGATGCTCGACGCGTCCGGCGTCGCGGTCGGGGTGGTCGGCTGCACCACACCCGACCTGTTCCGGTTGGTGCGGGAGCCGGCCACCGAACTGATCACGGTCGCCGAGGCGACCGCCGAGGGAGTACACCGGTTACGAGCCGACGGGGCGGACGTCGTCGTCGCGGCGGTCCACGACGGAGTTGACTGGCGGCCGGACGGCAACGGGGCACGGCAGCTGCCCCGACGATTCGCCGATCAGATCGGGGCCTGGCAGGTCACCCCCGATCTGATCGTCGCCGGGCACACCCTGGGCCGCTGGATCGGCCGGCTGCACGGAATCCCCGTGCTCCAGCCGTGGGCCTTCGGCGCCGAGATCGGCATCGCCGAGTTCGACCGGAACCTTGCGGTCAGCCGGCTCACCGGCCGCGTCCCGACCCCCTGTTCCGACTGGACCGGGTTCGGTGCCGACCTCGTCACCGCCGCGGCCGGGCGGTTGCTGGGTCACCTGCCGCACACCCTCGTCAACCGGCCCGGCAGCGACCACTCCCTACCGCGTTACGTGGCTGCCGCCATCGCCCGTCGCAACGGCACCGACGGCGGTGTCTTCGGCTGCTGGGAGATGGCCACCGGTCAGCCCCCCGTCGACGGTGCCGTCGCCTTCCTCGCCGCCGGTCCGGTAAGCGAGGCGGACGTCCTGCGCCTCGTTCCGTACCAGGACGACTCGGTGGTCCGCACGGTCATCACCGAGCGGGAGTTCGACCGGCTACGCCGTCGAAAGGACCTGGCCTGCTGGTCGGTCCCCGACCGTCGCGGCACGGTAGGCGTGGCGATCACCCGCTACTCGTCGGTGGATCTCGCCGCCCACCTCGACAGACATCTTGAGTTTGAGCCGGCCGCCGCGGGTGTGCGGGATTCCCTGCGGAGGTCACTGGAAGAAGGAGTCACACCAGAATGTCCGCTGTGATCGGCCGCCGGCCGGTGAGTGTCCTCGCGTTCGATTGGAACGGGACCCTGGTCGACGACGCGGCAAGAGCGCGGCGGGCAACCAACCAGGTACTTCGCGGACACGGCCTGAGCCCGTTGTCGGAGGCGGAGTTCGGCGACGCCTTCGTGCTGCCGATGCGGCGGTTCTTCGTCCATCTGGGGGTTGCGGAGGAGCGAGCCGACGCGGCCGAGGACCAGTGGAACAGGGAGATGGCCGGAGAACCGGCGCCGCTGAGCGTGGGTGCCATCCAGATCCTGGAGGCGGCAGCGGTTCGTGGGGTCCGGGTGGTGGTGGTGAGCGCCGCCGACCCCGGGACGGTACGGGACGAGGCCCGTGCGCTGCACATCGACCACCTCCTGGCCGATGTCGCCGGTTCCGTCCGGGACAAGGCCGCCGCGCTCGGCCGAATCGTGGCGGCCGAGCAGGGAGTAGTGATCTATGTGGGGGACGTCGAGTACGACATGCGATCGGCGGTCGAGGCCGGCGCCTATCCGGTCGGTTTCGGTCGTGGTTACCGACCGGCCACCGCCCTCGTCGAGGCGGGAGCCGAGATCGTCGTCCGGAACCTGGCAACCCTCGAAGTTCTTCTCGGCCGGGAGGCCGTGCTCAGCACGGCGGCGTCGCGATGACCGACTCCCGCGGCCTGACTCCGACGTGACGCGGTGAGGCAGCGATGACCACCGTGCATCTCGACATCGGATTCGTCGACCTCGTCCTCCGGGTCACCGCCGCTGCCCTGGCCGGAATCGCCATCGGCTTCGAACGGGAGGTCGGCGACCACGTCGCGGGCATTCGCACACACACCCTCGTGGCAGTCGGTGCCGCGATGTTCGCGATTAGCGGCGCCTATGGCTTCACCGACATCCCGCGGGCCGCCATGGTGGATCCGTCCCGGGTGGCGGCGCAGGTCGCCTCCGGCATCGGGTTCATCGGCGCCGGCGCCATCGTCAAGGACGGCGTGGTGGTCCGGGGCCTCACCACCGCCGCCACACTCTGGCTCAGCGCGGCACTCGGCATGGCCGGCGGTGCCGGCGCGTACGGTCCGCTCGCGGTGGGCCTGACGACCGTCATGCTCGTCCTCATCGCGCTGCGGCTGGTGAAACCCGCGGCTCGCGGCATCGCCGGTCGGGCACCCTCGCTCCTGGTGGCCTACCGCCAGGCCGACGGAATGCTGGACCACGTCCTGCGCACCGTCGAGGGCACGGGTGTCAGCGTCGCCCGGATCTCCGTACCGGATGGCGGTATCCAGGGTCCGGGGGTGCGGACCGTGGTGCTGGACCTCAAGCGAACGAACAGCGACCGGCTCGTGCCCGCGGTCGAGGCATTGGCCGAGCACCAGGACGTGGTGCGGCTGAGTCTGCGGTCGGGAGCGCCTGCCCGTGGGCCGCGGCGTCGGCGGTTCGGAGATCCGCCGTGGCGCAACCGAAGCCGTGGCGGGTCGGGGCGGCCGCCGGACCGGGACAGGCCAGAGCAGGCAGGGCCGCGGAGCGGAGCGACAACGTGGTGGCGGAGGCAACCATGACAGCGGAGGTGACCATGCGGGCGGTGGATGTGATCCGCGCGAAGCGCGACGGCCAGGTGCTTGCGGACGACCAGATCGACTGGCTGATCGCGGGCTACACCGACGGCACGGTCGCCGAGGAACAGATGTCGGCGCTGGCGATGGCCATCCTGTTCAATGGGATGTGCCAGCAGGAGATCTCCCGCTGGACCGAGGCCATGATCGCCTCAGGAGAGCGTATCCGGCTACCCGCCGAGACCCTTCGCGGTCGGCCCGCCGTCGACAAGCATTCCACCGGCGGCGTCGGTGACAAGATCACGTTGCCGCTGGCGCCGCTGGTCGCCTCGTGCGGGGCGGTCGTACCGCAGCTGGCCGGGCGAGGGCTGGGACACACCGGTGGCACGCTGGACAAACTGGCGGCGATCCCCGGCTGGCGGTCCGCACTGACCGGCCCGGAGTTGCTTCGCCAGTTGGACGAGGTGGGTGCCGTGATCTGCGCCGCCACGGGCGACCTGGCGCCGGCGGACCGGAAGCTGTACGCGTTGCGGGACGTCACCGCGACGGTGGAGTCGATCCCGCTGATCGCCAGCTCCATCATGAGCAAGAAGATCGCGGAAGGTACCGATGGGCTGGTCCTCGACGTCAAGGTGGGCTCCGGGGCGTTCCTCAAGAGCGTCGACCAGGCCCGGGAACTGGCCAGAACCATGGTCGCGCTCGGTGCGGAGCACGGCCTCCGGACGGTGGCGCTGCTGACCGACATGGACACCCCCCTCGGGCAGACCGCCGGCAACGCGCTCGAGGTCCGGGAATCGGTCGAGGTGCTGGCCGGGGGAGGCCCGGCCGACGTGGTCGAGCTGACCCTCGCACTGGCCCGGGAGATGCTCGCGATTGGCGGGATCACGGGTATCGATCCCGCCGAGCGGCTGCGGGACGGGTCCGCGATGGACTGCTGGCGGCGGATGATCCGGGCCCAGGGCGGTGACCCCGACGCGCCGCTGCCGGCAGCGGTCGAGACGCATGTGGTCCGCGCGTCCACTGCCGGGACGCTGACCAGGCTCGACGCCTATCCGGTCGGGCTGGCTGCCTGGATCCTCGGCGCCGGACGGGCCCGCAGGGAGGATCCCGTACAGGCCGCGGCCGGGGTGGAGACGCACGTCCGGCCCGGCCTGCCGGTGCGACCCGGCACGCCACTGTTCACTCTGCACAGCGACACGCCGGAGCGGTTCGACCAGGCGGCCACGGTGCTGCGGGAGGCGGTGACCATCGAACCCACCGGTGTGCCGGTCGAACGGCCACCGCTTGTCATCGAGCGGGTGTCCGCCTGACGTGTCGCCGGACGCGAGCGGACCCGCCGGGGCCACGCCCCCGACGGATCCGGCGGGTCTCAGCGGTCGGCCGTGCCGCAAGTCACGACTGGACACGAGGCCTCCGTCGATTGAGCGGGTAGGTGTCCCACCCGCCCAGCTCGGCGAAAGGCGTCGCTAGGGGAGGGGTACGTTACCGATCCGCCCGCCCGAGGTCAACGCGGACTACTTCCGGCCCACCGCCGCGTACGTGGAGACCTCGGTGGGGGAGGGGTGCTCGCCACTCTCGGGGCGCCACTCGCTCACCGGGACGATGCCGGGGTCGACCAGGTCGAGCCCGGCGAAGAAGGCGCCGAAGCCGGTCCGGTCGCGCGGGTAGGTGTCCACCTGACCGGCCGCCAGCAACGCGGTGAACTTGGCGGCCATCTGCGGATCGATGAAGTCGCCGGTGCCGTGCGTGGCCACCAGGTAACTGCCGGGCGGCACGGCGGCCAGCAGGTCGGCGACCACCCCCCGAGCCTGCTCGTCGTCCTTGATGAAGTGCAGGACGGCGATCAGCAGGATCGCGACCGGCTTGTCGAGGTCCAGGGTGGCGGCAACCTCGGGCGCGTCCAGGATGGTGGCCGGCTCGCGCAGGTCCGCGTCGACGTACCGGGTGACGCCCTGTGGCGTGCCGACCGTCAGTGCCCGGGCGTGCGTCAGCACCATCGGGTCGTTGTCCACGTAGACCACCCGCGATTCGGGCGCGACGGCCTGCGCGACCTCGTGGGTGTTGTCCGGTGCGGGCAGGCCGGTGCCGATGTCGAGGAACTGCCGGATGCCGGCCTCCCGGGCCAGGTGGCGGATGGCCCGGCCGTGGAACGCACGCCCCTCGCGGGCCGCCGTCCGGATGAACGGGAACACCTGGGCGATCCGGTCGCCGGCCTCCCGGTCCGCCTGGAAGTGGTCCTTGCCGCCGAGCCAGTAGTTCCACCGCCGGGCCGGGGACACCGCCTGGGGGTCGAGTCGCTGGTCGTGACCGGGCGGGCTGACGTCGCTCGTGGACACTGCGGTTCCTCCGGGGGCAGGGGACGACAGGGCACGCCGCAGGCGGCGATCAGGCGGCGTTCATCCTAACGTCCATAAGGTCAACTCGACACGAGCGAGCCTCGCGACAGGATGATGGAGGACATACCTATTTACTGTTAGGAAACCTTACCTTAACGTCGTCGCACACCGGTCCGCACCACCGACTCCGGGAGGGGTCCCCATGCGAAGACGGACAGCACTTCCCATCCTCACCATCGGCGCCGTCCTGGCGTCCCTGCTCGTGGCCCTGCCGGCCCAGGCCCACGGGTACGTCTCCAACCCACCGAGCCGCCAGGCCATGTGCGCCCAGGGACGGGTGCCCAACTGCGGCGACATCGTCCACGAACCGCAGAGCGTCGAGGCGCCCAAGGGCTCGCTCCAGTGCAACGGCGGCGGTAGCCGGTTCACCGTCCTCAACGACAACAGCCGCCCCTGGCCCGCCACCTCGGTCGGCAACCCGGTGACCTTCACCTGGAGCCTCACCGCCCGACACTCCACAAGCACCTGGGAGTACTTCGTCGGCAGCACCCGCATCGCGGTCTTCAACGACGGCGGTCGGCAGCCACCGCCCACCGTGAGCCACGCCGTGAACCTGGGCGGGCGCACTGGCCGACTGACCGTCCTCGCCCGCTGGAACGTCGCCGACACCGCCATGGCGTTCTACGCCTGCGTCGACCTGCAGGTCGGCCCGGGCGGCGATCCCACCCCGCCCCCGCCCGACCCCGACCCGACCCCGACCCCGCCACCACTGCCGGGCGGCGGCACCTGGGCCGCCGGCACCGCGTACCAGATCGGAAGCACGGTGACCTACGACGGCCGCACCTACCGGTGCGTCCAGGCACACACGGCACTCAGCGGCTGGGAACCGCCGAACGTCCCGGCGCTCTGGCAACGCGTCTGACCAGCCGGGTGGTACGCGCGGACGACGAGCCATCCGCGCGTACCACCACCGGATGACCAGAAAGACCCGGGCCACTTGCCCCGGCCCCGGACGCGTCAGACGATCACACGATGGTGAGCATCAGCGTCGAGACACCCGCCCAGAGCGACGAGCGGCTACGCCGCGTGATCGCGGTGGCCGACCTCGACATCCTGCCGGGGGAGTGGGCGTTCCGCGAAACACCACCGGACCAACCGCCGACACTGACCGATGACCTGCTGGCCGTCGTACGCGACGCCGACGGCTGGTCGTGCCTCGGACCCGCCGCCGGCGACGAACCGGAACGATTCGCCGTGTTCTCCTTCCACTTCCCGGCCGACGTCGACAACAGCGGATTCGTCGGCTGGCTCGCCAGCACACTCAAGCGCGAACTCGGCACCGGAGTCGTTGTCGTCTGCGGCTACAACCACGCCCGGGGCGGCGTCTACGACTACTGGGCCGCACCATCGTCCCTGCGGAAACAGGTCATCGACGTCGTGGCGGCACTGCGCCGCTAGCGGTCCACGCTCCGGGCCGTCGACGTCGCGCCCGGTCAGCGGTCCGCGCCCCGGGGCGGTTCGGGGAGGCTGAGGCACGGGAGATTCGGCTGTTCACCGGCGACCGCAGCCGTGGCGCCAGTTCGTTCTTGATCGGCCCAAGGTCGGGGATGTTGGGGCGTCGACGGACACCGCACCATCGCCGACGTTGTGTTGATCAACGCGGGCCGCCAGGCCCGCAGCCGGGTCAGGCGGGCGTCGCGGAGTACGCGACGCTCTCCTGGCCGGGCTCAGTCCTCGTCCGGCTCCACAAGCAGTCGGGCGTAGTTGGCCATCGACCGCTGGTATCGGGGCAGGTGCGGGGCGAGCGCACCGACGGCCACCGACACCGCCTCGCGTTCCCGACCGACGCTCGTCAGCGCCAACGCCAGGGTGGCGGCGACCGCGTCGTCCAACTCGTCCGAGCCACGCCGGCGTTCCGCCAACAACAGCTCGACGCTCTCCTGCGCCTGGCCGACGTTGCGCGACGAACTGGCGAGCTGGATGACGGTGCGACGGCGCCGGATGCCGCTGATGCCCAGTTCCAGCGCCCGGCGGTAGAGCGGTACCGCCCGGTCCGAGTGCCCGGTCGAGTCGAACGCGCAGGCCCGCTCGAACGCCGCCACCGGATGATCCGCGGGCAGTTCGTCGGCGAGCGCGTCGACCCGCCTCCGGAACTCCTCGGGGTCGTACCCGTCGATCGCCGCCCACAGGTCAGCACTGCGCGCCTCCCAATCGGCGCTGAGCTGCTCGAACACCCGGTTCCTCCCGTCGTGGATCCCGGGCCCGGCCCGGGGCACCAAGCATCCACGATCGCCGGGAGTGGATCCGAGCCGGCCCGTCCCGCCGGAATGCGGTCAGCCGGTGGCAGCGACCTCATCGACCGGACGTGCGTCGGCCGGTCGCTCGGCGATGACCGCCCGCTCGGCGTCGGCCGACCGCCGGTCGTCCGGTCCGTTGCTGCGGGCGGGCTCCCGCTCTGGGCCGCGGATGGTGGCCGTTTCGATGGTGCGGTCGATGATCGGCCCGTGCGTCCGGTCGGACCCGGGATCGGTCCGGTCGACCCCCCCGCCAGCGGTCGGGTTGATGCCCCCGCCAGCGGCCGCGTCGACACCCCCGCCAGCGGTCGGGTTGATGCCTGCGTCGGCGGCCCGGTCGGTCGGCTCGGGCGCCCGGCCGGCGCTCGGTGCGGCGTGGTTGAACGGCTCGGCGGCCCGGTCGGTGGCCGCCTCGGCGCGGTTGTCGCGACCGTCCGATGGTCGCGACAACTCCGAGTCCGGCCGATCGAGAGCCGGTTCGAACGCGTCGGGCAGCCGGTGGGCGCCGGACCGGAAGGAGCGCACCTGCGGATACTCGCCGGTCTCGGCGCCTCCCGCGGCGGCGGCCATCACCGCGGCGGCGGCAAGGTCGGCCACCCGCTTCGCCTCCCGCTGCACCCGGGCCCGGATCTCCTTGGCGTGCCGCTCCGCCGCGTCGGCGGCCAACCGCGTCTCGGCCAACCGGGTCCCCTCGGCGGTCAGCTCCCGGCGCAGCTCGTCGAGCCGCCGCTGGAGCTGCCCGACCTCCCGGTCGGTGGCCGTCGCCTCCTGCCGCGACTGCGCCAGCCGCTGCTGGGCGGTCTCCAGCTCGGCCTGCATCTGGGTCAGCGCCTGCCGCCGCAGCCGAACCTCCTGCTGCACCGCCGTGAGCTGCTGCTGGTGGTCGCTTATCTGCTCCTCGGCCCGCTGCCGCACGGTCGCCGCGTACTGCTGGCCCTCCGCGATCAACGTGGCGATCTTCTCCTCGGCCTCGGTGCGCTGGCGGGCCAGATCCCGCTCGGTCGCCGCCCGGCTCTCGGTGAGCTCCTGCTCGGCGGCCACCCGCCGTTCCTCGATCTCGCGTTCCACGCCGGCCTGCCACTGCGCCAGCTCCTGCTGGGTACGCGTACGGGCCGCCTCGATCTCCTGCTGGATCTGCGCCCTGGCGGACTCCACAAGCGCTTCGGCCTCGCCGCGCGCCTGCTCGACCTGCCGGGTGGCCTGCTCGTTGATCCGCTCGGCCTCCTGCCGCGCCCGCTTGTGCGCGGACTCGCTCTCGGCGCGCAGCCGGTCGGCGAGTTCCCGCATCTCGGCGAGTTCGGCCTGCGCGGCGGCGCGCCGTTCGTCGTGCGCCTTCTCCTGGGCCGCGTGCCGGGTGGCGATCTCCTGCTCCAGATCCCGCAGCGTCTGCGCGGCCTTCTCCCGAGCCTCGGCGAGCACCCTCTCCGCCTCACCGGTGAGTTCCGCGGCCCGCTCGGTGGCCGTCTCGGTGATCAGCTCAGCCTGCTTCTCGGACAGCGCCAGCATCTGACCGACGATCGGTCCCAGGTCACGGAACGCGGCCCGGTCCACCGGGGTCGGTTGGTCGCGCAGCTCGGTCAGCTCCGCCTGGAGCTGCTGCAGCTGCACGGTCAGGCTCTGCACCTGACCGACCGCGTGGTCGCGGGCCATGGCCAACGCCGCCATCTCATGCTGCGTCTGCTCGACGAACCGGTCCACCGGTCGCTTGTCGTAGCCGCGCAGAGCGACCTCGAAGCTGGGCCGCGGAGGCATGCCGCCACGCATTGCCACCATCCCGTCGCCGTGGGACATGCTCATCCTCCGTACGATCACGAGCGCCGCGCCGGCGGAGCCTCCCGCGGGACACACAGTGCGGCGCTACGCTACCGCCCGCCCGGGCGAGGCTCAACGTCCCGCCGGCCACGAACGGTGGGGCACCATACGCGACGGCGACACGGACGCCCGGCACGACACGAGTGAACAACTAGCGACTTGTTACAGGGCGTCGTCGGTCAGGCAACCTGTAACAGTTGTTCACACCATTCGCGTGATGGCGCCGGCCGGCGCGTTGTCCGGGCCGGGCGGACAGCACAGGATTGCCCCTGACGGCGAGGATCCGGGAAGCGTCCAATGACGACATACCGACCGCCGGAGAAACCCGATCCGACCGAAGGGGAGCTGCTGTCGTGCGCGCGTGTTCCGGTGATTCCCGGGAACCCCACCCGACCCTCGTCACCTGTCCGGCCTGCGGCGGTCAGCCGCCACGCACCCCCACCTGCCGGGACTGCCGGCGACACGGCCTGCGTCGCGCCCAGCTCGTCCTCACGGTGGCGAACATGGACACCGGGGCCGTCACGTCCGCCGACATCGGCCCCGGTGTCATCGCCGCCGCCGACATCGGCCCCGGCGTCATCGCCGCCGCCGACATCGGCCCCGGCGTCCGGGACGCCGATCCGGCCCGACCCGGTCGCCGGTTCGCGGACCTGACCCCTCGGGTACGGCAGCTGGCAGCGGCCGTCGGCGCGCACGTCGAGTCTCCCGAGCTGCTCGTCGAACTACCCACGTCCTGGCGGCCCGACCTGCCCGGCCCACGCCGACGGGAACTCGCGGCGCTCGCGCTGGCCCGGTACGACCACGACCCCTGGCGGGTGTGGATCGGGCGCGGCACCCCACCATCCACCGTCGACCCGGCGGACCGGCTCGCCCGACTCTGCGCGCTGGCCGACCTGCTGCTGCTCGACCTCGTCATCGAGCACCGGTGGTCCGCCGGTCGACCGGCCTGGGACATCCGCTACGAGCTGCCCGGCACACCGGTACCCGGCCAACCCGAGCGCCGTTGGCCCGACCTGGACACGGCGTTGACGCGCACCACGGCCCGGACCGCCCTCGACGGGCTCGGCTGGCGTTGCCGGACCGCTCCCGCCCATCTGCTCCGCCCGACCGCACGGCGCCCGCCGGCCGTCGGCGACCTCACCGACCTGGCCCGCGCTCTCCGCGCCAACACCACTACGAACACCTACACCCACACCGCCGCCGACGACGCGAACATCCCGGCAGTGGGGGCGCAGGCGATCTGGCGGGACGGTCGCTGGTGGCACACCAGACTGCGCCCCGACGACCGTCCGGTCCCGGCCGGCGGGGACGCCGGACAGGCCGGGCGCCGGATCGGTACACCGGTGCGGCGCGTCATCGAGCCACCCGCACCGTCCTGGCGCGGCGAACCCATCCCGGCCCGGCCGTGCCCCGACTGTGTCACCACGGGCCGACTGCGCGCCTGCCCGTGCACGGCGGGTCGCCACGGTGCCGACCCCACCTGCGCGTTCTGCGGCGGGGTCGGGTTCCGCACCTCCACCCTGCCCTGCACGACCTGCGGCGACCGCCGCCGCATCCACGCGGCGGTCCAGATCACCGTCACCGACCTGGACACCCGCGTCACCCACCTCACCTGGCGGGCGAGCGACCACGCCCCGGTGGCGCCCGCCCGCACCGGGTCGGTGGTCCAGCTTCCGGGTCCGTTCCGGCTCGCCGACCAGGCCGCCCGGTTCGGCGTACGACCGGAGGAGCTGACCGAGGCGGACAGCGGGCATCCCCTCGGCCGGGACCTGCGGGAGGGTTGGATCGTCCAGCCGCGGCCGGACGTGGATCCGGTGACCGAACGGGTGACCGCCGCCGGTGCCGGGCTGCCCGGTGCCCGACTGCTGGTGGCGGCCGTGCGACCCGAGGCACCGCCGCTGACCGAGCTGATCCGGCTCGCCCTCGGCCTGAGCCTGGCACTTGTGGTCGCCGTACGGGATGACTCGGCCGCCGTGCCGCCCGCCGAGGGCGGCTGGTGCTGGTCGGTGGAACTGGTCCGGGCGTCCGCCCTGGTCGACGAACCGGTGTACCACCCGACGCCGGTGGCGGCCGTCGCCGCGCTTGTGGACTACCTGGACGGCGCGCTCGCCGAGACGGTGCCCGACGCGCCCGGGCAGGCGCTCCCGAGGCCGTCGTCGGCGGCCCGTCCGCTCGCCGTGGACCCGGTGCCCGCGCTGGCCCGGCTCGCCCGGCGGCATCCCGGCGAGACGGTCACCGTCCGGTTCAGCCGGGCCGGGCGCGACCTGCGGGTGGCGCACCGGGATGGGACGTCCAGCACACTTCCCGCCGACCTGCTCGACGGCGACGGTGACGCCGGATGAGCATTGTGGACGTGACCACCGCCGACTGGTACGTCGACTTCGCCGAGCGTGAGGCGCGGGGCGTTTCCCCCACCTACGAGCGTTTGTCGCTCGCGGTGTCCCGCGACGACCACCTGCTCACCCTGCTCGACTCGCTGCCGCGGGGCAAGCGGCAACCCAACCTGCTGTTCGGCGTTGTCCGGCTGCTCGGCGGCCCGGTCGACGACCCGGCCGCGTTCCACGACTACGCGGTGGCACACTGGCCGGCCATCGAGGCGGAGATGCGGGTCCGGGCCACCCAGACCAACGAGATCGGGCGCTCCGCCGTCCTGCTGCCGGTGCTCGCCGCGTTGCCACAGCCGCTCGCGTTGCTGGAGGTGGGCGCCTCAGCCGGGCTGAACCTCTATCCGGACCGGTACGCGTACCGGTATGGCGACCACCGGGTCGGCACCGGGGAGCCGGTCGTCGAGTGCGCGGCGACCGGACTGACAGCGCCGACCCGCGTTCCGGAGGTGGTGTGGCGGGCCGGCCTCGACCTGAACCCGCTCGACGTGACCGACCCCGCGGACGTCGCGTGGCTCGATGCCCTCGTCTGGCCGGAACACGGTCACCGTCGCGCCCGGCTGCGGACGGCGGCGGCCGTCGCCGCCGCCGACCCGCCGCTGCTGGTGCGCGGTGACCTGGTGGACGACCTGCCGGCGTTGGCCGCGCGGGCACCGGCCAACGCCACACTTGTGGTGTTCCACACCTCGGTGCTGTACCAGGTGCCCCCACCGCGCCGGGACGCGTTCGTCGGCCTGGTACGCGGATTGCCCGGCCACTGGGTCGCCGTCGAGGCCCCCGGTGTGCTGCCGTACCCCGACATCCCGCAACCACCGGCTGAGGCGTTGCACAACGTCCTCGCGCTGGACGAAACGCCGTTGGCCTGGACCCGTGGGCACGGGCAGGCAATGGTCTGGTTCGGCCAGGGGCTTTGACACCGGCCACAGGGGCCGCCGTGCGATAGGTTGCCGAGCATGGTGGACGTGGCGGCCGGCAGGGTCGTGGAGATTTGGACCGACGGGGCGTGCAGCGGCAACCCGGGGCCCGGCGGCTGGGGCGCGCTGCTGCGCTACGGCACGCACGAGCGGGAGCTGTGCGGCGGTGAGGCGGCGGCCACCACGAACAACCGGATGGAGCTGATGGCGGCCATCAGTGCGCTGGAGAGCCTCACCCGGCCGTCGGTGGTGGAGCTGCACACCGACAGCACGTACGTGCGCAACGGCATCACGAGCTGGCTCGCCGGGTGGCGGCGCAACGGCTGGTTGACCGCCGGCAAGCAGCCGGTGAAGAACGCCGATCTGTGGCAGCGGCTGTCCGCCGCGTGCGCCCGGCACACGGTGACCTGGCACTGGGTCAAGGGGCACAGCGGCCACCCGGAGAACGACCGCGCCGACGCGCTGGCCAACCGCGGCATGACCGAGGCCCGTGCCGTGGTCCCGTCGTAGGACGGAACCACGGCACGGCGGGGCTCACCACGGCACGGCCGGTCTCACCACGGCACGGCCGGTTCGCAAGCGGCCGGGTTCTTGGCATAGGCGTCCTGGTACACCTGGTGCGCCAGGGGATTGACGAGGTTGCCCGACGGATCCACGTAGCACCGGCCGACCGGTTGACTGAGGGCTGGGCGCCGGTCGATCTCCGTTCCGCCGGCGTCATAGCTGATCAGCATGCCGGCGCCGGGCTTGACCCGGCCCGCACTGAACACGACGAAGGTCCCATCGACGATCCGCGCGCTGCTCCGATGGCCGGCTCCCTGGTCGAGGACCACCGAATCGACCTGCTTGCCGACCCGACCGGCCGCGTGGACGTACCCCCCGGACGTGTCCGTCGACCTGGCATCCTCCACCGAGATCGGCCCCGGCAGCCAGGGTGAGGCGTCCAGAACCCCGAGGCTGACGACCCCCCAGGCACCGGGGGCGAACTCTCGCGGCTCCGGGCCGTCGATGACGCCGGGTCCCACGAGGCAGTAGAGGAGCTGGGACTGCGCCCGGTAGATGACGGTGCCACCGCTGCCGGGTTGCTCGGTGTAGTTGAGCAGCGTCGGCCGCGAGTCGCCCGGCCAATTGATCATCGGTCCGCGGGGACCATCGTCGCGGGCGGTTCGGAGGCACTGCCGGCCGGCGGTACGCGCGTTGTCCGACAACACCTCGTCACCGAGTGCGTACACCTGCGGGTCGGGGCCGAGACCGGGTCGTCCGACCCCGACCCAGCCGATGGCGGCGCAGGCGACCGTCGCGAGCCCGGCCGCCGCGATGCGTCGCGGCAACCGTCGATGTCCGGCACGGCGGCGCACGTCCGGTTCGGCGACGGCGGAGAGCACCGCTGCCCGCATGCGGGCGTGCCGGCCGGTCGGAATGCTCCGTTCCGGGGGAAGCTGGTCGATGTTGTTCACTCTTTCTCCTCCGTCATGCTCGTCGCCGGACCGCCCTCGGCGGTGACCTCGCTCAGCAGCCGCTTCAACCTGGACCGTGCCTTGCTGACCCGTGCCCGCACCGACCCCTCCGTGATGCCCAGCACCGCCGCCGCGTCGGCGTACGACACCGATGACCAGACGCACAACATGAGGGCCTCCCGTTCGGCGCGGGGCAGCCGGCGGACGGCCCGCAGCACGGTGTGCATGCGGCGCATGTCGTCGACCCGGTCCGCTGCCAGATCGGCCACCTCGACCGCGGCATCCCGCTCGGGCGGCAGTCGCATCAGCGCCGCGAGCCAGCGGCGGGCAGACCGGCGTTCGTCCCGTACGGCGTTGGTCGCCACCGACAGCAGCCAGGGCAGCAGCGAATCGTTGACCAGGCGGACCTGGTCACGCTTGCGCCACGTGATCAGGAACGTCGACTGGGTGGTGTCCTCCGCCGTCGCCCAGGAGGCGGTAAGCCGGAAGCAGTGGTTGTAGACCGCCTTGGAGTGCCGGTCAAAGAGCACCCCGAACGCCTCCGGGTCGCCCTCCAGTGCCTTGGTCCACAGCACAGCGTCGGTGACCTGCACGATTATCGTCACACCTTGTCATGGCCGGCGGAGACCACAACGTTGCCTCCCATCCACCGGGGCGGATGGTGCGCCGTCAGGTCGGCTTCACCGCCGTGCCCAGAGCGTGCGGGGCGGCCGGCACCGGGATTCGCGTCTCCGGGAACCGGTACCGGTCCAGCGCCACCACCAGGAACCCGGCCGCCTCGATCGCCCCGACGGTGTCCCGGCCGGTGTGGCAACCGCCGCACAGCAGCGGCCAGATCGTCGCGTCCAGCGCCCGCTGCGTCCGGCGCAGCCCGCCCGGCCGCTCCGCGCGTACATGCTCCAGGAACCGCAACTGCCCACCCGGCCGCAGCACCCGGCGGGCCTCGGCCAGCGCGGCGGCCTGGTCCGGCACCGAGCAGAGCACCAGCGACAACACCACCGCGTCCGTGTCGCCGTCAGCGGCCGGCAGCGCGTCCGCCACCCCGTCCACCACGGTGATCGGCACCGGCACGTCGGCCGCCGCCCGGTGGGCGGCATCCCGCAGCCGGCGCTCCGGCTCGACCGCCAGCACCTCGGTCACCTCGGCCGGGTAGTGCGGGAAGTTGCGGCCGTTCCCGGCCCCCACCTCGACCACCCGACCGGAGAGCCCGGCCAGCAGCCGCCGCCGGTGCTCGGCCACGCCGGCCTCGTCCATCCGCACGCTGACCCGCTCGAACATCCGGGCGAAGATCGGATGGGACACCCGCGTCCGCGCCATGCCGCCCCCCTTCGATGAACGCACTCTAGGCCGAATGGGAGTCTCGGCGGGGGCACTCGCGAGGTAGCATTGCCCAACCCTGACGTCGGAGGCGTCAGCGGATCGACCGGCACGGCTCGCCCGGAAGGAGTGCGGAGACATGATCATCATTCGTCGCCGGCCCCTGCGAGTACGCCGAGTAGCCATCCGCGTCGCCTGACGCGGTTATCTTCAGGCTTTTCACTTCCAGGCTTTCCCGTTCGGCGCCGCCGCGCCGTGGTGCCACCGCACCAGCGCGCGCGCCGCGCCGGCTTCGTCGTTTCCTTCTGCCGGAGAGGCGTACTCCTGCCATGCCCACCGACAAGCGCACCCACGCGCGACCCGACACACCGTCCACGACCGGCCCCGACGCCGTCACCACACCGCCCTACGACCACACCGCGGTCGAGCGCGCGGCCCGCGAACTCTGGGAAACCCACGACATCCACCGGTACGACCCCGCCGCGACCGGCCCGGTGTTCAGCGTCGACACCCCGCCGCCGTACGTGTCGGCGTCCCACCTGCACGTCGGCCACGCCATGAGCTACTCGCAGCCCGACTTCGTCGTCCGGTACCGGCGGATGCGCGGCGACCGGATCTTCTACCCGATGGGCTTCGACGACAACGGCCTGCCCACCGAGCGGTACGTGGAGAAGAAGTACGGCATCCGGGCGGCCGACCTGCCGCGGGCCGAGTTCGTCGCCATGTGCCTGGCCGAGACCCGGGAGACCGCCGGCCGGTACGCCGACCTGTGGCGCCGCCTCGGCCTGTCCGTGGACTGGGCGCTGTCGTACTCCACGATCGACGAGCGCTGCCGGCGTACCGCACAGGGAGCCTTCACCGCCCTGTACGCCGCGGGTCACGTGCGGCGCGCCACCGACCCGATCCTGTGGTGCCCGGAATGCCGCACCTCGCTGGCCCAGGCCGACATCGACGACCTCACGCGTACCGGGAAGATCTACGACATCCGGTTCGCGCCCGGCGGCACCCCGCCGCCCACTCCCGCCACCCCCGACCTCACCATCGCGACGACGCGGCCGGAACTGCTGCCCGGCTGCGTGGCGCTGTACTGCCACCCGGCCGACGACCGGTACGCGACCCTCGTCGGCGGCACCGCCCGGGTGCCGCTGTTCGACCACGAGGTGCCGATCCTGGCCGACGAGGCGGTGGATCCCGATTTCGGCACCGGACTCATGATGGCTTGCACGTTCGGCGACGGCGAGGACGTGACCCGCTGGCGGCGGGACGGGCTCGACCTGCGGATGGTGCTCGGCCCGGACGGGCGGCTCACCGACACCGCCGGCGAGCTCGCGGGGCTGCCGGTCACCGCGGCCCGGACCGCGATCACCCGGCGGCTGGCCGAGCACGACGCGCTCGGTGCCACCCGGTCGTTGCGGCAGGTCGTGGGGGTGCACGAGCGGTGCGGCACGCCGGTGGAGTTCCAGATCCGACCGCAGTGGTTCGTGGCGGTGCGCGAGCGGCGGGACGCCCTGCTGGCCCGGGCCCGCGAACTGACCTGGGTGCCGCCGTTCATGCGCCGCCGGCTGGAGGACTGGATCACCGGCCTGAAGTGGGACTGGAACATCAGCCGGCAGCGGCACTACGGCGTGCCGTTCCCGGTGTGGTACTGCGCCGACTGCGACCGGGAGATCCTGGCCGAGCCGGCCGCGCTGCCGGTCGACCCGGTCAGCGACCCGCCGCCGGTGACCGCCTGCCCCGACTGCGGGGGTGGCGAGCTGCGACCCGAGACGGACGTGCTGGACACCTGGATGACCTCGTCACTCAGCCCGCAGATCAACGACGGCTGGGCGGCCCGCGGCTTCACCGGCGACGGGCCGGTGGCGACGATGAGCCTGCGGGTGCAGGGTTTCGAGATCATCCGTACCTGGCTGTTCTACACGCTCGTGCAGTCCCACCTGCTGGCCGACCGGCTGCCGTGGACCGCCGCGATGATCTCCGGTTGGGGCCTCAACGAGCAGGGTAAGAAGATCTCCAAGCGGGACCTCGACGCCTCCACCGCCGACGGCTTCAACCGGTACGTCCCCGACCAGGTGATCGAGCGCTACGGGGCGGACGCGTTGCGGCTCTGGGCGACTCGGGCCCGGGTCGGCAACGACCTGCGATACCACGAGAAGGATGTGCGGACCGGCCGCAAGCTGGCGGTCAAACTGTGGAACGTGGGCCGGTTCGTCGAGCTGCACGCGGGCACCGCCGACCCCGCCAACCCGCCGACGCTCGCCGACCGGACCGCCGTGGACCGGTGGGTGCTGTCCCACCTGGCCGACACGGTCCGCGACACCACGGCGGCCTTCGATGAGTACGACTACACGCAGGCGTACCGGTCCGTCTCGACGTTCTTCTGGTCGATCCTCTGCGACCGGTACATCGAGCTGGTCAAGACCCGGTTCACCAACCCGGCCGAACACACCGACGCCGAACGCGCGGCGGCCCGCGCCACGCTGCGCGAGGTCTACCGAACCGTGCTGGGACTGCTCGCCCCGTTCGCGCCGTTCGTCACCGAGGACCAGTACCAGCGGCTGTTCCGGACCGACGCCGACCCGGTCAGCCTGCACCTGACCCGGTGGCCGGACCGCCGGCCGGAATGGACGGCGGCGTCCCAGACGACGGACCGGGTCGGGGTGGACCGACTGGTGACCGTGCTCGACGCGGTGCGCGCGTTGCGTACCCGGCACCGGCTCGGTGGCGGGGCACCGATCGACGCCCTGGTGCTCGACGCCCGGACCCCGGACGCCGAGGCGCTGGCCGACGCCACCGCCGAGGCGCTGCGCGCGGCGGCTCGGGCCCGGTCCGTGCGCCGGGCACCGGCGGACACCGCCAGCGGGGTGGACGACCTGTACGTCGCCATCGTGCCGTAGAGCCAGAATCCGGGGGTGTGTGCCCCCGGGGTGTGTGCCCCCGGGGTGTGTGCCGGTTGCCGGTGTGGGGGACGTACCGCTGCCGGCGTACCGGATGGGCCAGTGCCGGTGAGGGTGCGCTCCTGGGATAGTGGGAGTAACGCTGTGCGTGCCGGTCAGCCCGCCCGGCGGTCTCCCGCTGGTCGACCCGTCCGACGACCGGCCGCTGGTCGGCCCGCCAGACGACCGACCCGACTCGACTGAGGTGCCATGGCCCGACTGGAACTGGACCGGGACGCCGCCGACCGGACGTTTCCGGCGACCCGGGGCGACGAGGTGGTGCTCGCCCTGCCCGAGACGCCCACCTCCGGCTACCGGTGGTCCCTTGACGCGTACGACCCTCAGGTGCTCAGCCTCGCTGGCGACGACTTCCAGCCGGCGGCCGGAGGCGCCATGGGGGGCGGGGGAGTCCGCACCTTCCGGTTCGTCGCCCGCGGCGCCGGCGCCACACGGATCCGCCTGGCGCGGCGGCGGCCGTGGGAGGCCACCGGCGGTGCCGAGCGGTTCGAGACCACGATCGACGTCGGTCCACGCTGACGCGAGGCGGTCAGCCGTCCAGGAACAGGCAGAAGGGGTGGCCGGCCGGGTCCAGGTAGACCCGCACGTCATCCTGGGGCTGGAAGGTTGCGAGGGTGGCCCCGGTTGCCTCCGCGTGGGCCCCCGCCGCGTCCAGGTCGTCCACCGCGATGTCCAGATGCGCCATCATCCCCGGGTCGCCCGGACCGGCCGGCCACACCGGCCGGACGTACGCCGGCTCGGTCTGGAAGGACAGGGCGGCGCCGCCGCCGGGTGCGCGCAGGGCCACCCAGTCAGGCTCGTCCTGCCGCCGCTCCCAGCCCAGCAGTCGCTGGTAGAAGGCCGCAAGCTCGCGAGCGTCGGGTGCGTCGAGCACGGTGGCGCGCAACGCCAGGCGTGGGTCGGGCATCGTCTCCTCCTCGGTCGGATCGGCCCACCATAGGCTGGCCCACCGACATCGGAGGCGGCCCGCCATAGGCTGGCCCACCGACATCGAGGGCGGCCCGCCAGAGTTTGGCCCACCGACATCGACGGCGTCCCGTCAGAATTTGGCCCACCGACATCGAGGGTGGCCGCGATAGGTCGGCACTCCGACATCGGCGGACGTCCCGGCGAGACATCGGCTTCGATACGCTCGACGGCTCAAGATCCGCGCGGCGGGTGCGGGTGTCGAGTCGACCGGGGGGCCCGTGAGCGAGCAGGTGCCGACGCAGCGCGCAGCGGCGGATCGGGGGCACGCGGCGCGGCCGGACGCGACGCCACCGGCTCCGGACTCTGCGGAGGCGACATCACCGGACCCGGACTCTACGGACACGACGCCACCGGCCCCGGACGCTACGAACGCCACGCCACCGGACTCGGACCGGCGGGACTCGGGGGCACCGAGAGCCGCCACGGAATCCACGCCGGGCCAACCTCGGACCCGGGTGGCCTCCTGGTGCGCCCGGATCGTGGAGTCCCGCCCGTTCGAGATCCTGATCGTCATCGTGATCGGCGCCAACGCCGTGGTCCTCGGCGTCGAGACATACCCCCACCTGGTGGCGGCGAAGCCGTGGCTACACGGGCTGGAGTACGTCTTCCGGGCCGTCTTCATCGTCGAGATCGCCATCCGGGTGGTGGCGCACGGCCGGCGTCCGCAGGACTTCTTCCGGCACGGCTGGAACGTCTTCGACTTCGCCGTGATCGCCGCCGTGTTCATCCCCGGCCTGCACGGTGACACGGCGGCGTTGCGGGTGGTCCGCATCGCCCGGGTGCTGAGGCTGGTGCGCTTCTCGCCGGGGCTGCGCACCATCGTCGCGGCGCTGCTGCGCAGCCTGCCCGGAGTCGGCGGCTTCCTCGCCCTGGCCATGGTCACCCTGTACGTCTACGGCATGGCCGGCTGGCTGATCTTCGCCGACGAGTACCCGGACAAGTACGGCACCATCGGCCGCGCCGTGCTGACCCTGTTCGTGCTGCTCTCCCTGGAGACGCTGCCGGACCTCGTGGCACAGGGCCTGGACGTGTCCCCGTGGACGTTGATCTACTACGTCAGCTACGTCATCATCACCGTCAACCTGCTGCTCAACATCCTGATTGCGGTCATCGTCAACTCGATGGAGGAGGCCCGCCGGCTGGAGATGACCGAGCGGATGGCTGCCGACTACGACGTCGACGGCGACGGCGTACCGGACGAGATCGACCGGATCGCGATCAGCCAGCGGCTGGACGACCTACGGGCGGTCCTGGCCGAACTGGAACGGGAACTACGCGTCGACCGGGACGACGCGCGACGCACCCACGACGGCGGCTGACCGCCGCCGCGGCGGTGGACCGAGGGGTCCTGCGTATGGTGGCGGGATGACGGCACCCACCGATGACCAGTGGTTCGACGCGGTGCGTGAGGTCCTCAACTGGTCGCACCAGTGGCGACCGGAGGACCTCGCGGGGGGCGTCGCGCGGGCGGCCGGGCGCCTCGGCATCGACACCCGGGTCTACCTCGTCGACCACGAGCAACGGTCACTGCGGGCACTCCCGCAGCCCGGCGCCGCCGACCGGGCTGAGCTGCCGGTGGACGAAACGGACGCCGGTCGGGCGTACACCACGGTCCGATCCGTGCCGGCACCGTCGGCCGAGGGGAACCGGTGCTGGGTGCCCATGGTGAACGGCACCGACCGCCTCGGCGTGATGGAGTTCGTGCTGCCCGCCGGGCTGGACGCGGAGGCGATGCCGGTCCGGCGCCGTTGCGAGACGGTGGCCGGGCTGGTCGGCCACCTGGTCACCACCACCCTGCCGCGCGGCGACGGGCTGCACCTGGCCCGCCGCACCGGACCCATGACGGTCGGGACCGAACTGCTCGGCGCCCTGGTGCCGCCGCTCACCGTGAGCTTCGACGAGATCGTGATCAGTGCCACCCTGGAGCCTCGGTACGACGTGGGCGGCGACGGCTTCGACTACGCCCTGGACGGTCGGCGACCCCGGTTCGCGATCCTGGACGCGGCCGGCCGGGGACTGCGGGCCGGTCTCGCCTGCGCGGTGGCGCTTGCCGCGATCCGGGCCACCCGGCGGTCCGGCGGAGACCTGCGACGACAGGCCGCCGCCGCGGACGACAACCTGCGGGAGCAGTTCCCGGACGCCCGGTTCGCCACCGCCGTACTGGCCGAACTGGATCTTGATACCGGGATGCTGCGGTATGTGAACGCCGGTCACCCGCCGCCGCTGCTGCTGCGCGCCGGGCGGGTGGTGCGCCGGCTCGACGGCGGCCGGCGGGTGCCGCTGGGCATCGGCGACGGCACACCGGTCGAGTACGGGGAGGAACGCCTCGAACCGGACGATCGGCTCCTGCTCTACACCGACGGGGTGACCGAGGCGCGCACCCCGGACGGGGACCAGTTCGGCGTGGACCGGCTGGTCGGCATGGCGGAGGACGGCCACCGGGCGGGTCTCGCCCCGCCCGAGACGCTGCGCCGGCTGTCCCGTGCGATCCTGGAACACCAGCAGTCCCCGCCGGCCGACGACGCCACCTTGATGCTTGTCGAGTGGTCTTCCCGCGCGGCGCGGCGTAGCGTGCCGACAGCGGTCGTCGAGTCGAAGGGATGAGCGGGCCGAGCATGATGGAACAGATCCTCGACGTGACCGTTCGACAGGTCTCCGCGGACACCCGGATACTGGAGGCGGCCGGCGAGATCGACCACGACAGTTGCGGCGACCTGCGCCAGGCGATCAGCCGGGCTCTTGCCGACGGCTGTCACCGGCTCGTGCTGGACCTGACCCAGGTCACCTTCTGCGACTCCGGCGGCCTGAGCACCTTCGTCGACGCTCACCGGCGCACCACCGCCGAGGGCGGCTGGTTCCGGCTCGCCGCTCCTCGCCGGCTGGTCCGCGACGTCCTGACCGCCACCAACCTCGACGGCTACCTGGTGGTGCGCGACACCGTCGACGACGCTCTCACCGCCGGGAGCTGACGACCGCCGAGACGACGCTCTCACCGCCGGGAGCTGGCGACCGCCGAGACGACGCTGGCGCCCGCGGGAGCTGACGACCGCCGAGACGACGCTGGCGAGCCCCCGGGCGGCGGGAGGCGGTTCCCCCGTCACGGGGAGGCCCGGCCGGCCAGGCCCGGCCTACGGTGCCGGCATGGACCACCGTGAGCGCCCGCCCGCCGGATCCCCGCCCCGCCTCGTCGCCGCCGCATCCGCGCTGCTCGCGCTGCTGGTCGCAGCCGTCGGCGGGTGGTGGCTGGCACGCCCGGCGAGCTATCCGTTCGGTCCCGCGGACCCGGTCACGGTGTCGGTCACCCACCTGATCGGTCCTCGGAGCGGCGGCGTGCTGCTGCTGGTCGCCGCGGCCGCCGGGTTGGCCGCCGCCGGGTTGGCCGCCACCGGACGGCGCCCCGGCGCGGCGACCACCTGGATCGCCGGGGCGCTCGTCGCGGCCGAAGCGGTGTTCTTCGGCGGGGTGATGGCCGACGTCACGATGCTTGTCGGCCTGGCCTACGGCCTTGCCCTGACCAGCCCGCTCACCGTCCTGGCGACGGTGGCGGTGGCCTGCGTCCGCCGCGAGCGCGCCGGCTACCTGGCCGCCGCGACACTTGTCGCGCTGGCCGCCGCCGGAATCGGCACCGGTTTCCTCACCGCAGGTTCGATGACCCGGTTCGCCCGTAACGTGCTGCGCGGCTTCGCCGCCTACGACGAACGGATGGCCTGGGGGCTGGCGATGGCTGCCGTCGCCGCGGGCTGGGCACTACTGACGTACCAACTGCTTCGCCGAGCCGTGCCGTGGCACGGTGCGGGACGACTCCCGCGCGGCCTCACCCCGGCCGGTGCCCGTGGGTGGGGCCGGATCGTCACGGTCGCCGCGGCCCTGTGCCCGCTGCCGTACGGGTTGGTCCGGTTGACCTGGCTCACGCCCTGGCCGGTCGGCCTGCTCGCCAGCGAGGACAACCCGGCGGTACGGATGCAGGGGGCGGGCCTGGGACTGGCCGCGGTCGGCGGTTCGCTGCTCACCCTCGGGCTGATCATGCGCTGGGGCGAGGTGTTCCCGAGCTGGGTGCCGATGGTGGGGGGCCGTGCCGTACCGGTCAAGCTGGCCGTCATTCCGGGAGGGTTGGTCGCCGCCGCCGTCTGCGTCGCGGCGCCCGGCTTCGTGGTGGCCAGCGTGCAGAGTGACGGCATGGGCGTCGGTCTCGCCCTCGCTCTGCTGCTCTTCCCGTTTCCGGTGTGGGGGCCGCTGCTGGCCGCCGCCGTGTTCGCGTACCGCCTGCGGCGCGGCACAGCCAGCCGTGCCGGCCACGCCGCCACCGCCCCTCGCCCGGCCTGGTCGACCCGTCGGTCGAAACTCACGTAGCGGCTGGACCGGTGCTGGGTGACCTGGTGGGGCGGCTGAGCAACAGGTCGGCGGCGCGGGCGATGACCTGCGCCCGGCTGCGGCCGCCGTGGTCGGCGGCGAGGAAGTGTTCACCGATCGCGACGCAGAAGGCGAGCAGGCTGCGGGCCTCGACCTCGTCGGCGTCGGAGCAGAAGGTGCCGATCATCTCGCGCAGCAGAGCCATGCGCCGGTTGTCCACCCGCCGCAGGCGCGCGGCGACGGCCTCGTCGCGCCGGGCCCAGTCGCGGATCGCGAGATCGATCGGCAGCAGGCGGTCACCGGAGAAGGTGAGCACGCCGGCGCGGTGGATCTTGGTTTTCGGATCGCCGCCCTCGCTCTCGACACGGTCGATCACCTCGTCGACACTTTCCCGCTCCCAGGCGTCCAGCATCGCCTCCAGTAGCGCGTCGCGGTCGGCGAAGAATCCGTAGAACCCACCCTTGGTGACGTTCAGTTTCCTCGCCAACGCCTCGACGCGAACCCCATCGGGGCCACCGGCGGCCAGCGCCCGCAGCCCTTCCTCGATCCACGTGTCCCGTGGAGTGCGGGTCGCGCCCACGACGTGCTCCACCTCACTCTCATGTATACGCCACCGTATAAGTTCGCTAGGGTGGTTCTATACGGCATCGTATACATGATCGGAGACGCGGGATGACCATCGGCCTTGTCGAGCGTGTCGTGGGACCGCACAACATCCCCGAGTCCGTCCGCGCACTCTGCTCGCTGGCTGACGTCCACTACGCCGACCAGTTCACCCTGGCCACCGATGTCGACGTGACACCGGAACAGTGGGCTCGGGCGATGTTCGGCGACGTCCCCAGCGCCGCTGAGTTGCTGATCTGGCGCGTTCTGCTCGGCTTGCGACTCAGCCGGGGACCGTCGCCGTCCACGGTCGCCGGATGGCGGATCGGCGACCGCGGCGACGGCTGGATCCGGATCGAGGCCTCGTCCTGGTTCCTGACCGCACAACTCCTCGTGGCGACCGCCGGTGGACGGGTGACGCTGGGGACCTTCCTGCGCTACGACCGGCGCCTGGCCCACGGCGTGTGGCCCCCGTTGTCCGCCATCCATCGCCGACTGGCACCCGGGCTGCTCCGCGACACCGCAGCCCGAGCAGCGGGCCGCCCTCGCGCGTGACCGTCAGCGGCCCTTGCGCGTGACCGTCAGCCGACCTCGCGCGTGACCGTCAGCGGCCGCCGGTCGGAAAGAGACGGCCGACCCATTGAACCTTTCCGCCCGCCGATCCGAACCCTTAACTGGACAGCCGTGTCGGGGGACCGGTGGGTGACTCGTGGGAGGAGATCTGGTGGTGCTTCCCGTGCTGATCCGGGCGCTGGGGGCGCTCGGCGTCGCGCTGCTCGGTGTGCTGATGTGGGCCGGGCCCGCACTGGCGGACGTGTCGGTGAGCCCGGACCGGGGCAGCCGTGGCGACGCGGCCGCGCTGACCCTGCGGGTCACCGAGGATCGGCCGGGCGCGCATACCACCCGGATCGAGGTACGCATCCCGGAGCAGACCCCGGTCGGCGAGGTCTTTCCGATGTCGGTGGACGGGTGGGGGCCCACCATCACCTCCCGCAAGGCCAACCAGCCGGTGCCGGGTCTGCACCGGCCGTCGGTCACCGACATCGTCTCGTCCATCACCTGGGTCCGTACCGAACCGCCGACAGGGCCGAACCGGGTCACCGACCTGCGGATCTCGCTGGGACCGCTGCCGGACGCGGACCGGCTGGTGCTCCCGGTGGTCCAGACGTACTCCGACGGCACGGTAGTCACCTGGGCGGACCCGCCGGGCGGCGCGCACCCCGCCCCGGTGATCACGCTGACGCCGGGCCAGCCCGGCGGCGGACACGGCGCGCACGGGTCGGCGGGAGGTCCGATGGACCATCGGGCCGTGGCCGGCCAGCAGGTGCCCGAGGAGGACCTCCCGACGGACGGACTCGGCCTGGCTGGCCAGATCGGCGTGGCGCTGGGCGGTGGCCTGGTGGCCGGCGCCGCGGTCGGCGGCGGATACCTGCTGCTCCGACGGCGCCGCCCCGATGGAACGGACGATGAGGCCGCGGAAGGCAGCACGGCCGAGGATGCCGCGACGAACGACGGCGATGCTGCTCCGGCGGCGGCTGTCGACGCCGGCACCGACCCGGACGACCCGGCGGGCGACGACGGGTCGACCGGGCGCGAACCAGCCGGTGAGCGCCCGACCGGCGCGCTCACCGGCGGCGGCAGCACCTGGCGACTGCGGGAGTGACGCCACCGGCGAGCCGCTGGCCCTGACCGCACCTTCGCCGGTGCGGCGGGGGGTCAGCGGGGCAGCGCGCTCGGGAAGCGGGCGACGTACCGACGCTGCCAGGGGGTCTCCACGGCGCGCGGATGGTAGTGCCGCCGGACGAAGGCCACCGCCTCGCCGGGCGGCACGCCGTCGAGGACCGCCAGGCAGGCAAGCGCGGTGCCGGTACGCCCCCGACCGCCGCCGCACGCGATCTCGGCGCGGTCGGTGGCGGCGCGTTCCCAGGTGTCGCTCAACACGCGGTACGCGGCGTCCCGGTCGCTGGGCAGCCGGAAGTCCGGCCAGCGTAGCCACTCGCTGTGCCACGGCACCGACGGAGGCGCCGAACCGAGCAGGTACAGACCGAAGGTTGGCATAGGCCCGTCCGGCAACCCGTCGCGCAGCCCCCGGCCGCGTACCAACCGGCCTGACGGTAACCGCAACACGCCCGGGGCGGCAGGCTCCCATGACTCCGTCACCCTCCGAGCCTAGCGGTGCCCTGTTCGGTGGTGTCATCGGTGCTCGACCCGGACGACGCCGTCAGGCGCTGACCCGGGCACTCAGAGTGGCGAGTCCGGCGCCTGTGAGATCCGCCAGCGCATCGGGCCGCCCCGCCGTGGCCATCAACAAGCCTTCCAGCGGGCCGGCGACCTCGGGGCCTTCGCCGGCGGTCCACTCCGCGTCGGTGGCGATGAGCTTCAGTCCGGCGGCGTTCCGTTTCGCGGGCAGGGCGGGGGCCCGGAGGGCGAAGCGGAGGGCAGGGAGAAGCCGGTCCGCGGGGATGCTCCGGGGCCGTCCCAAGGCGCGGCGGATGTCCTGCTGATGGATGGTGCAGTCGGTGAGGGCGATGCCGCCCCCGAGCATCGACGTCACCCCGCGGGGTCGAAGGTTGCGCGCCACGAGGTCGACGACCCGATCGGTGTCGAGCCCGTCGTATGTCCGCAGGACGATGTCGTTGATCCTGGGCAGCCGCAGCCGCCCGCGTAGGAAGCACGCCACGAGAGCGGGTGGTGGCAGTTCGTCATAGCTGACGACGTGGACCGCGACATCCCGGACCGACCAGCCGACGCACAGCGACTCGGTTGACCACTGCGGCGGATCGAGACTCCGCAGCAGATCGGCGAGCTCGGCCCGCTCCTGTTCGGCGAGGGCGATCAGGTCAGGCCTCGTCATGTGGCGTCCTCCTTCGGTCGAGGTTCGTGCCCGTCGGCATGGTTTCTGGCTCGCCGGACCGTTCGTGGGGTCTGTCCCTGGCGCGGGTGCTACGACCATCGGCGGCGATCAGCCCAGGGGTTCGAGCGCGAACCGGCCCCAGGCGACGAACCCGAGCAGTCCGATGAACGTCAGGTCACCGAGCAGGTAGTGCCACTCGCTTCTGCGGAACCGGGTTGTTCCCGCACCGGCCATCACCAGCATCAGGCCGCAGGCGGCCAGCGGTACGAGGACGACGGCTATGTCCAGGAGAGCCGGCAGAACCAGGCCGGCCGAGCCGATGACCTTGATCATGCCGATCGCCTTGATGTGCCCACGGCCGAAGTCATCGACCCAGTGCTGACTGGGACCGTACGACCGGTACCTCTCCTTGGTCATCGTCAGTTGACTGATTCCGCCGATCGTGAATCCGGTCGCCAGAATGGCGGTCACGATCCACAGCGCAGTGTTCACGGCACGTCCTCACGTCTGGTTACCTCGGCTGTCCGAGGTGCGTCGTAGACGTGTCGGATCCCAGCCACGAAAGGTGACAGCCATGACGCCGGACTCGACTCTGGCTGCCGCGTTCGATGACGAGCGGGAGCGGTTGGTCGCCCTGGCCCACCGCATGCTCGGTTCCCGAGCGGACGCCGAGGACGCCGTGCAGGAGGTGTGGCTACGCCTGTCGGTCCAGGAACCGAATTCGATCAACCATCTGCCGGGTTGGCTGACCACCGTGACAGGCCGGGTCTGCATAGACATGCTCCGGTCCCGGAGGTCCCGACCGGTCACGGCCATCGAGGCCGACCTGCCGGAGTTCACCGTCAGCGAGGACGCCGAATCCCCCGAGGAGGCGGCGGCCACCCACGACGCCGTGGGGCTCGCGCTGCTGGTGGTGCTGGACTCCCTGGGGCCGGACGAACGGCTGGCGTTCGTGCTGCACGACATCTTCGCGGTGCCGTTCGCGGAGATCGCCCAGATCCTCGGGGCCTCGACCGACGCGACCAAGATGATGGCCAGCCGCGCCCGCCGGAAGGTGCGGGGCGCCGCCCTTCCCAGCGATGGTCGCCAGGGCCAACGCCGAGTGGTCGACGCGTTCCTGAAGGCTGCCCGGGAGGGGGACTTCGACGCCCTCCTCCAGGTGCTCGACCCGGACATCACCTGGCGTGCCTACACCGCACGCGGGGTCACCGTGAAGCTCGGGGTCACCGAGGTGGTCGCGGCGGCCGAGCGTGGGGTCAGGGCGTCGGTGGTGTCCCGGCGTGTCCTGGTCAACGGGATGCCCGGAGTCATGACCTGGAGCCGCAGCGGCGCTCCGCTCAGCGTGATGGCCTGCACCGTCCGTGATGGACGGATCGTCGACGTGGTGGCGCTTGTCGACCCGCGCCGGCTCGCCACCATGGACCTGCCACCGTGCCCACCGCCGGGGCCGACGGACGGCGAGACCAGCCCTGGTTGACGGATCACCCCCAGGGCCGCGTCACATCTTCTCCCCGGGCAACCGGCTGGCCTGCGCGATCCAGGACCGGAGAAGCTCCTCGTCGAGGCCGTCGTTCTCACGGATGTCGAGGTAGCGCACCTCGCCGTGCTTGGAGGGTTTCGGCGGTACGGGGTCCAACGACGCCCCCTTGAGAAACTGCACCTGGACATAGGCGGTGTAGCAGCGGAACGACAGGAACCAGCCGTCGCCCTGGTGGCCATAGAACGGCTGGTTCCACTTCACCGCCTTGTGCACCCCGGGGACGGTGGCGACGATCAGATCATCGAGGCGTCGCCCGAGCGCCCGCTTCCAACCAGGCATGGCCGCGATGTAGTCACGGACCGGGCCGTTTCCCTCGCCCTTGGGGATCTGGGGATTGCCTCCCGAGAGCAGCTTTCCGTCTGGCTTGCGCTGAGCACCCACGAGATCTCTCCTCCTCGGGCTCTTCAGGTCACGACAACCCGACCGGTGCGCACCGACCAGCACGTGATCGCAGTGGCCCGCTCACCTGACGCCGCACACCCGGGTTCCGTTGACGCGGACTCCCTCATGAAATCACCGGGGCCATGGCGGGGCCAGTGCCGGCGCGCCCGTTCCGGCGCGCCGAGCGGCCTCGCCAGCGCCTGGCCGGCCTCGTACAGTGCGGGAACGGGCTCTCGAGGAGATCACATGGACCACCGCAGCATGACCGCGGACGTGCCGGCGCTGCTCACCGACGCGGCTGTCGGCGCCGCCGACCAGCCGCTACTCACCTACTACGACGACGCCACCGGCGAACGCACCGTGCTGTCCGCGACCCAGTTGGCCGGCTGGGCCGCGCGTACCGCCGGGCTTCTGCACGCCGGCTGCGGGTTGGACATCGGCGCCCGGGCGGCGGTGCTGCTGCCGCCGCACTGGCAGACCGCTGGCGTGATCCTGGGCGCCTGGTCGGCGGGCGTGTCGGTGTACGGGCGAGCGTCGTTCCTGGCCGGTCTGCCGGACGTCGGTCCGGGCACCGACGAACCGTTCGACGTGGCCTTCGTGTCGCGGCGGCGGCTCGATGACTGGTTGGAGGACGTACCGGCCGCCGAGCATCGTTTCGTGCTGGACCTGGCTGCGCCGGGCACGCCGCCCGGCGTCCCGCCGGCCGGCTACCGCGACTACCTGACCGAGGCCCGCCGCCATCCGGACAGCCTGCCGGCGTACGCGCCGATCCGGCGCGACGACTCGGCCACCGTGGACGGTACGAGCTACCGGGATTGGGGGAACCTGGCGCGGGAGTTGGCCGACGCCAAGGGACTGCGCGGCGGTGACCGGGTGCTTGTCGACGCGGCCGAGCACGAGAACCCCGTGTACTGGCTGTTGGCACCACTGTCCGTCGGAGCGTCGGTGGTGCTCTGCGCCAATCTGGACACCGACGCGGTGGCCACCCGGGTGGCCCGCGAACAGATCACCCGGGTTCTCTGAGGCTCGGCGGCGTCCCCACCGGCATGCCGGGGTACGCCGGGTGGCGTGGGCAGGAGCCCCGCGTCACCCGACGACTCCAGCCGACTCAGCAGCCGGGCATCCGGAACAAGCGCAGCTTTGTTGCCGATCACCCGGGCCGGACGTTCCCACCGGCATGCCGCCAACGGCGCCGGGTGGCGGAAACCGCCATGCCCGGCGCTGGAAACCTGGGGCCGGCCACCATCAGGCCGGTCCGGCGGGCCTGCCTAGACTGCCCCCACTCGTGGAAAGGGGCGACGGTGGAGGAACTCGACGTACCGGTGCCCGGTGGCACCCTCCGCGTCCGGCGTTGGCCGGGCGACGGTCCGGTGGTGCTCGCCGCACACGGCATCACGGCCAACGGCGCGGCCTGGGCACCCGTCGCCCGCGCCCTCGCCGGCTCCGTCACCCTGGTCGCCCCGGACCTGCGCGGCCGGGCCGGCAGCGCCGCCGCGCCCGGACCGTACGGCCTGGCCCGGCACGCCGACGACCTGATCGCGCTGCTCGACCACCTGGACGTGGACCGGGCGGTGCTGGCCGGCCACTCGATGGGCGCCTTCGTCACCGCGCTGGCGGCCACCCGGCACCCCGAGCGGGTGGCCGCCACGGTGCTCGTCGACGGCGGCCTGGCACTGCGGGTCCCGATTGGCGTCGACATCGACGAGATCCTGACGGCGGTGATCGGGCCAGCCATGCAACGGCTCAGCATGACCTTCCCCGACGAGTGGGCGTACCTGGACTTCTGGAAGGCCCACCCGGCGCTCGGACCGTGGTGGAGCGCCGACCTGGAGCGCTACGTGCTGGCTGACCTGGTCGGTACGCCACCGGAGCTGCGGTCCTCGTGCCTGCTGGCCGCCATCCGGCAGGACGCCCGCGACACCTTGCTGGACGAGGGCACCACCACGGCGATCCACCGGCTACGCTGCCCGGCCGTGCTGGTGTACGCCGAGCGGGGTCTCATGAACGAGCCGCAGGGTTTCTACGACCCGGACCGGATCGCCGCCACCGGGCTCGACACCGCGCGGGTGCCGACGCTGCCGGTGACCGGCGCCAACCACTACACGGTGCTGCTCACCGAGCCGGGCGTCACCGCGGTTGCCGACCAGATCCGGACGCTGGCGGCGTACCCGGCCGGCCGGCCCTGACGAACGGACCGCGGTGCGGGGCTGGCGAGGGCCCGCCCGGCCGGTGGCCCGGCTCGCCCGCCCCGCGCCGCCCGGCCGGAGCCGGACCTCAGTGCGTTGCCGGCGCCGCGTGCGCTGCCGGCACCTGCTCCGCCGGTGGCGGCGGTGGCGGCGGAGTGCCATCGCCGAACGGCCGCCCACCGAGGGATTCCCGTCCGTGCGACGTCCACCAGCCGGACAGTTCGGGACCCAGCGGGACGATGCCGGTCGGGTTGATGTCCTTGTGTACCTCGTAGTAGTGCCGCTTGATGTGGTCGAAGTCGATGGTGTCGCCGAAGCCGGGAGTCTGGAACAGGTCCCGCGCGTACGCCCACAGCACCGGCATCTCGGCCAGCTTGCTCCGGTTGCACTTGAAATGGCCGTGGTAGACCGGGTCGAACCGGACGAGGGTGGTGAACAGCCGGACGTCGGCCTCGGTGATGGTGTCACCGACCAGGTAGCGCTGCTCGCGTAGCCGGTCGCTGAGCCAGTCGAGGCGGTCGAACAGCTGGTGGTACGCCTTCTCGTACGCCTCCTGGGAGCCGGCGAAGCCGCACCGGTACACGCCGTTGTTGACGTCGTGGAACACCAGCTTGTTCACCTGGTCGATCTCGTGGCGCAACGGCTCCGGATACAGCGCGGGCGCCCCGGCCCGGTGGTGCGCGGTCCACTCGGTGGACAGGTCGAGGCTCATCTGGGCGTAGTCGTTGGTGACCACCTGCCCGGTCGGTACGTCGACGATGGCCGGCACGGTGATGCCACGGTCGTAGCCGGGGAACCGGGCGAAGTAGGCGTCCTGCAACCGCTCGATGCCCAGCACCGGGTCGCGACCGCCCTCGTCCAGGTCGAACGTCCAGCTCCGCGCGTCATGGGTGGGCCCGGCCACGGCCATGGAGATCACGTCCTCGAGCCCGAGGAGCCGCCGGACGATGATCAGCCGGTTCGCCCAGGGGCAGGCCCGGCTGACCGCCAGCCGGTAGCGGCCGGGTTCGACGGGGTAACCGTCGCGCCCGTCGGCGGTGATCCGGGTGGCGATGTAACGCTGGTCGCGGGTGAACTCGCCACCGGACTCGACGTACTTGCCGCCCGTCTTCCAGGACTCCCGTTCGGTGTCACTGGTGTCATTGGCCATGCCCAACCTCCGTATCTCCGGCCCGCTCCATCATCGCCGATCGGCCGACCGGCGGCACGACGTGGTCGATCAGGCGACCTTGTGGAAGGTCATGTCCATCCAGTGCCGCCAGGGTCCGCCGGCGTCCCGTCGCTGCCATCGGGCCGCCATCGCGCTCCGGTCCGCCTTGATCGTCAGGGTGGCCCGGGTGCTGTCGTCGGCGAATGTCCAGACGCCGTCGTCGGTCACGGTCGCCCGCATCCGGCCCACGGCGCCCTGGCTGTCGAACGCGTACATCGGGTAGCCGCCGGAGGCGGGGTCGTGGTCCCCGATCAGCTCGATGACCTCTATCTTCGCGTCTCCCATCCGGACGTCCACCCGATGCATGAGGAAGCCGTCCCCGAACCACTCGTAGGCATCCGTGCCGTCGATCTCGGTGCCGGGGTCGTCCGGGCCCGGCATGGTGCGCCCTCGGGACCGCCAGGTGCCGACCAGCGGTTCGAGGCGGGCCAGGGTCGTGCTTCGTGCCATCGTTCCTCCTGTGTAAGATTGCGCTTACACACTTACACGTCGAGGCCATGGGGGCAAGGCGCGGATCATGGATGCCACGTTGCGCGCGGTGGCGGACCCCACCCGCCGCGCCATCCTGCTGCTGGTACGCGAGCAGGAGGCATCGGCGGGGGAGATCGCCGCCCGGTTCCCGGAACTCAGTCGGCCGGCGGTGTCCCAACATCTGCGGGTGCTCGGTGCGGCGGGGCTGATCACCGTCCGCCGGGTCGGCAACCGGCGGCTCTACCGGCTGCGCCCCGAAGGGCTGGCCGACGCCGCCCGGTTCCTGGACGGGATGTGGTCGGCTCGGCTCGGCCGCCTCAAGCGGGCCGCGGAGGACGCGGTCGGACGGACGGAGACCATGACGATCGAACAGACCGTGTGGATCGACGCGCCACCGGGTACGGTCTGGCGCTACCTCACCGATCCCGAACACCTGCGCGACTGGTGGGGGGAGGCCGAGTTCGATCCACGGCCGGGCGGCCTCGTGCGGGTGGCGATGGACGAGGGGCCGCGACCGGTCATGCGCGGCGAGGTGGTCGACCTCGTGCCCGACCGGCTGGTCGCGTTCACCTTCGGGTGGGAGCCGACCCCTGGAGCGCCCGATCTGCCCGTCGGATCGTCCCTGGTCGAGGTGGTCCTGGCCGAACAGAACGGGGGCACCCGGCTCACCCTGCGGCACAGCGGGTTACCGAGCCGGCTCGGCGGTGAAACCGCTGGTGGTTGGCTGCACATGCTGCGCCGGCTCGGCGACGCGACACGGTCGGTGGGCTGATCTGGACTGAGGGGTTGCCGGCCTTCTGCAACGTGTAACTGCCAGAGCTACCTTGTCCGGGACCATCTGCGCTGCCCGGTGGTCGACAGGCTGACCCCGATCGCACAGAAGCACACCATCGAGGGTCTCGTGATGGGCGCGTCGTGACGTAAGGTTCGGTCGTGGGAACGATCCTTTCGGCCAACCTTGCCGCCGCGCCCCAGCCCAACCCGGCCAAGGGAGTCGGCATCACCGGCATCCACAAGCGACCGGTCGACGGCCCGATCGCCGTCCGCCCACCCGGCCCCAAGCACGGCGGACTGGGCAGCGGCGTGGTCGGCGACGAGATCTCCGACCGCACGCATCACGGCGGCGACGACCAGGCCGTGTACGCGTACGCCCGGGAGGACTACGACTGGTGGGAGGCCGAACTGGGCCGCGAACTACCGGGCGGCTTGTTCGGCGAGAACCTCACCACCGTCGGCGTCGATGTCAACGGCGCGGCCCTCGGCGAACGCTGGCGAATCGGCAATGACGTGGTGCTCCAGGTGACCTTCGGTCGCATCCCGTGCGCCACGTTCCAGCACAAGATGGCCGAACCGCGGTGGATCAAACGATTCACCCGGGAGGCCCGGCCCGGTGCGTACCTGCGGATCGTCGAATCGGGCGAGATCCGGGCCGGCGACGAGGTGACCGTCGTCCACCGGCCCCGGGTGCGGGTCACCGTGGCCGAGGCATTCCGGGCCTGGACCCTCGAACCGGAGCTGCTGCCCCGGCTGCTGGAGGCCGACGAGGCGCCGGAGGACATCAGGGCCGGTGCCCGTAGGCGGCTGCGCCAGCCGCCCGGCTGAGGCACGGACGCCGCCCGGTCACCCGCCCTCCGGGTGGCGCCTGGCCCGTCAGCGCTCGGCGAAGGTGGTCCCGCACAGGTCGGCCGCCTCGGCCAGCCACGCCGCCCGGTCCCGTTCCGTGCTGCTGGCCAGCGGACCGAACAGGCGCCGGTGCACCGACGACGGGGGCACCCCGCAGAAGTCCAGCACGCACCGGCGCCAGATGGCGTCCAGCGGATCCCCGAAGACGTCCCGTTCCCGGCCGAGCGGGGTGTCGCCGGTGTTCAGCACCACGGCACCGCGTAACCGCAGCAGGCCGGTCGGCTCGCCCGCGGCGTCGGGAAGCTCGTAGGCGACGCCGGGCACGATCACCCGGTCCAGCCAACCGGCCACGATCGCGGGTGGCTTACCCCACCAGTTCGGGTGGACGACCACGAGCCCGTCGGCGTGTGCCAGTTCGTCGCGGTGCCGCTCGACGAGGGCGTCGCCGCCGCGTACCGGCTCGAAGCCCTCCGCGTAAAGGTCGTACACGGTCACCGGGAGACTGGCCGCCGCCAGCGTCGTCCGCACCTGGTCGCTGAGCGCGTGACAGAAGCTGCCGGCCCGGGGATGACCCAGAACGATCATGATCGACACCGGCCGAGAATAGCCCGCGGACACCGATCCCGGCTGACCCCGATCCTTGATCACCCAACATCGGGCATGAAGGGCCCTCCCGGTCGTCCGGAGACCCCTCCATCCCCGATGTTGGGTGATCTTTGAGGGCTTTGGGTATGTCGCCCCGCATGCCAGGTGATCAACGGAACGACAACGCGGCATGGGCCTGGCCCGTCGGCTTGCTACTCGGCCTGGTGATGGGCTTGGTCATCTTCCGCAATGTCATCGGTGTGGCCTTCGGGATCGCGATCGGCACGGCGTTCGCCCTGGCATTTCTCGAGGCTGGTAAGAGGTCCGCCGCCGGCGAGAAGGACGCCGCCGGCGAGGACGACACTCCCGGCGGAGAGCGGGACGCCCGGCGGCGTTAGGCCGCGATTCATGCACCGGCCGCCGGTATGCTTGCCCCATGACCCAGCCAGGTCCTGAGGTGCGGGACGAAACGGAACGGATGCTGGCCAGCGCCGGCATCGTCGTCACCGACGAGGGGAAGGCCCGTGCCCGGGCCAAGCTGGCCGCGGCGGAACAGCGGATGACTCCCGACGCGTGGGCGCGGCTCGACGATCGCTACGGCCGATCCGCCGCGTGAGCGACCTGCCCATCCGGGCGGTGCTGGACGCGAGCGCTGTCGCCGCCTACGGGCGTGGGGTCCTGTCGGTCGGTGAGATCATCGCCGAGATCACCGACGAGCATGCCGGCTTCGCCGTCCCGGAACTGTGTCTGATCGAGGCCGCCACGAGACTTGATCTCGACGAGTGGCCCGCGCTGAGCATGCTGACCCAGCACTCGCACGGCGTCTGGTTGGAGACGCCGACCGACTGGCGGGACGTCGCCCGCGCCGCCCGGTTGCTCGGCGGAATGTCCCGGGCCGTGGCGATGCTCGCGGCCGTGGACCATCGGGCCTACCTGCTCACCGCGGAACCGGACGGGTACGGCGACGACTCGTCCCTGGTAATCGAGATCTGACTCGTCCGTCGTCGCCCGCAGAACCGCTCGGATCGCCCGTACCGGTCACGACGACCAGGGGCTGTCGGCGCCGTCGAACTCCTCGAAGACCAGCCAGGTGCGGGTCGAGATCACCCCGGGGATGCCCTGGACCTCGTTGAGGACCAGGTGCCGCAGCGCCGCGTTGTCCGGCGCCCGGACCAGGGCCAGCACGTCGTGGTCACCGCCGAGTAGCGCGGCGTGTTCGATGTAGCGCACCTGTCGCAGCCGTGCCGACACCTCGCGCCAGGTGTTCTGCTCGATGGTGAGGCTGACGTACGCGGAGGTCATCAGGCCGGCGGGTTCCGGCGCCACCTGGGCCCGGAAGCCGGTGATCACTCCGTCGGCCAGCAGGCGCTCCACCCGGGCGTAGGCGTTGGAGCGGGAGATGTGGATGCGTTCGGCAAGGGTCCGGATGGACGTCCGGCCGTCCCTGGTGAGCTCGTTGAGGATCCGCCGGTCCACCTCGTCGAGCCGCCTGGCCGTTCGTCCGGCGTCGTCGGGGAAATCCGCCGCCTGATCGGACTGCTGGTCCACGCTGCGCGCTCCCGAGGCTCGTTCGTCCAGGTTTCGTCGCGGATCTTGAACATAAGTCCGCCAGCCATGAGCATAGGCTAATTACCGTCCAGGAGGTGCCCGCCGTGACCGCCACCCCACAGGTCAGCCGGCCGGCCGTACCGGGGGTCACCCCCGACCCGGTCAACCCGCTGCTGCCCAGCCCCGAGCCGATCCGGATGCTCGACGAGACCGGTCACCGGGTGGCCGCCGACTATGCCGAGCCGCCGGTCGAGACGCTTCGCGAGATGTACCGCCGGATGGTCGTCGGCCGCCGGTTCGACGCCCAGTCCACGGCGCTTACCAAGCAGGGCCGGCTCGCCGTGTATCCGTCCGCCCGGGGCCAGGAGGCCTGCCAGGTCGGCGGGGTGATGGCGGTCCGGGACAGCGACTGGGTGTTCCCGACCTACCGCGAGTCGATGGCGCTGGTCTCCCGCGGCATCGACCCGGTCGAGGTGCTCACCCTGCTTCGTGGGGACTGGCACTGCGGCTACGACCCGGCCGCGCTGCGGACCGCCCCGCAGTGCACCCCCCTCGCGACCCAGACGGTGCACGCCGCCGGCGTCGCCTACGGCGAGGCCCATCAGGGCCGCGACACCGTCGCCATGGTCTACATCGGCGACGGCGCCACCAGCGAGGGCGACTTCCACGAGGGGGTCAACTTCGCCGCCGTGTTCAAGGCGCCCGTCGTCTTCCTCGTGCAGAACAACCGGTACGCGATAAGCGTCCCGCTGTCCCGGCAGACCGCCGCGCCGTCGCTGGCGTACAAGGGCATCGGCTACGGCATCGCCAGCGAACAGGTCGACGGCAACGACCCGGTCGCCGTGCTGGCGGTGCTGAACCGGGCCGTCGAGCACGCCCGCGCCGGCAACGGCCCGTTCCTCGTCGAGGCGCACACCTACCGGGTGGAGCCGCACACCAACGCCGACGACGCCAGCCGCTACCGCGACGGTGCCGAGGTGCAGGCGTGGCTGAGCCGGGACCCGATCGCCCGGCTGGAGGCGTACCTGCGTGCCGAGGGCGCCATCGACGACGCCGCCGTCGCCGCGATCAACGAGGAGGCCGAGACGTACGCCGCCGGCCTGCGGGAGCGGATGAACGCCGAGCCCGAGGTCGATCCGATGTCGCTGTTCTCCCACGTGTACGCCACGCCGACGCCGCAGCTCGCCGAGCAGCGGGACCAGGTCCGGGCCGAGCTGGCCGCGGCCGAGGACGAGGGGGACTCCTGATGGCGCCGGTCACCATGGCCAAGGCCCTGAACGCCGCGCTGCGCGACGCGATGGCCGACGACGAGCGGGTGGTGATGTTCGGCGAGGACGTCGGCCAGCTCGGCGGCGTCTTCCGGATCACCGACGGGCTGCTCAAGCAGTTCGGGGACAAGCGGTGCTTCGACACGCCGCTCGCCGAGGCCGGCATCGTGGGCTTCGCGGTCGGCATGGCGATGTCCGGCATGCGGCCGGTGGTGGAGATGCAGTTCGACGCGTTCGCCTACCCGGCATTCGAGCAGATCACCTCGCACGTGGCCAAGCTGCGCAACCGGACCCGGGGCAAGCTGGCCGCGCCGATCGTGATCCGGGTGCCGTACGCCGGCGGGATCGGCGGTGTGGAGCACCACTGCGACTCCAGCGAGGCGTACTACGCGCACACCCCCGGCCTCAAGGTGGTCACCCCGGCGACCGTGGCCGACGCGTACTCGCTGCTGCGGGAGGCCATCGCGGACGACGACCCGGTGGTCTTCATGGAGCCGAAGAAGCTGTACTTCGCCAGCGCCGAAGCGGAGCTGCCGGCGCGCACCGAGCCGTTCGGCCGGGCCGCCGTCCGGCGCCCAGGCACCGACGCGACCCTCGTCGCGTACGGCCCGGCGGTGCCGGTGGCGCTGGAGGCCGCCGAGGCCGCCCGTGACGAGGGCTGGGATCTGGAGGTCGTGGACCTGCGGACCATCGTGCCGTTCGACGACGAGACGGTGGTCGCCTCGGTGCGGCGCACCGGCCGGTGCGTGGTGGTCCAGGAGGCCCAGGGCTTCGCCGGGGTGGGCGCCGAGGTGGCCGCCCGGATCCAGGAGCGCTGCTTCCACTCGCTGCACGCCCCGGTGCTGCGGGTCAGCGGGCTGGACATCCCGTACCCGGCGCCGAAGCTGGAGCACCTGCATCTGCCCGGTGTCGATCGGGTGCTGGACGCGGTGGCCCGGTTGCAGTGGGACGACCAACCGGACACCCGCTGGCTGGCTGGTGCCGCATGAGCGCCGCCGGGTTGGTTGCGACGCGGGTGTTCAACCTTCCCGATCTGGGGGAGGGGCTCACCGAGGCGGAGATCGTCGAGTGGCGGGTCGCGGTCGGCGACGTCGTCGAGGTGGACCAGGCGGTGGTCGAGGTCGAGACCGCCAAGGCTGTCGTGGACGTGCCGTGCCCGTACGCGGGACGGGTGGTGGCCCTGCACGGCGCGCCCGGTGAGGCGCGGCCGGTTGGCCAACCACTGATCACCATCGCGCCGCTGGACGCGGAGCCGACCGCCCCCGTGGCGCCGGCGGCGGACGGCGCCAGCGAGTCGGACGGCGCGGAGCCGGCCGGGCACGCGGTCTACCGCGAGGAGGAGCGCGCCGGCTCCGGCAACGTGCTGGTCGGGTACGGCACCGGGCACGGCTCCGGTGCCCGGCGGCGTCGCCGGGCCGGAGCGACCGACCCCGGCCGGCATGTCGGGCCGCCGGAGGCATCCACCGTCGCGACCGATGTACCGCAGAGTCATCACCATACCGCCGAGGTACCTGCGTCTCTCGGGACCCAACCGTCCGGCGGCGACGCGCCACTGGTGATCTCACCGCTGGTCCGCCGGTTGGCCCGGGACCGCGGCGTCGACCTGGCGGCGGTACGGGGCACCGGCCCCGGCGGGATGATCCGCCGCGCCGACCTCGACGCGCTCGCCGGCACCGGCCGGCCGCTGGCCGCGGTGCCGGTCGACGGCGCCCCGCCGCTGGCGATCGTGCCAGACCCCGCCGACCAGGCCAGCGACGCCGACGTTTACCGCGCGCCGGACGAGATCGTCATCCCGCTGCGCGGGGTGCGCAAGGCGATCGCGGACAAGTTGTCCCGCAGCCGGCGGGAGATCCCCGAGGTCACCATCTGGGTCGACGTGGACGCCACCGGGCTGCTGGAGACCCGCGCGGCGATCAACGCCGCCCGGCCGGACCGACCGGTAAGCGTGCTCGCCCTGCTGGCCCGCATCTGCGTCAACGGACTCCGGCACTACCCGCAGCTCAATGCCCGGGTGGACAGCGAGCGCGGGGAGATCGTCCAGTCTTCTCGGGTGCACCTGGGCATCGCCGCGCAGACCGACCGGGGTCTGCTGGTGCCGGTGGTGGCTGACGCTCACCTGCTGGACACCGGCCAGCTCAGCGAGATTCTGCGGAAGACCACCGGGCAGGCCCGCGCGGGCACACTGCCGCCGGCCCAGCTCACCGGCGGGACCTTCACCCTCAACAATTACGGCGTGTTCGGGGTGGACGGTTCCACGCCGATCATCAACCATCCCGAGGCGGCGCTGCTCGGGATCGGCCGGATCGTCGACAAGCCGTGGGTGGTGGACGGGGCGCTCGCGGTGCGCAAGGTCGCCGAGATCAGCCTCACGTTCGATCACCGGGTCTGCGACGGCGGGGTGGCCGGCGGCTTCCTGCGCCACGTGGCCGACTGCATCGAGTCGCCGGCGATCATGATCGCGAACCTCTGAGCACCCCGTCCGTTCTGCCCCACACCCCCTGCGGGACAGCACGGACGGGGCCGCCGGTGGGTGGCCGTTCATCGCCGCCCGTGCTCCCTCGCTAGTCGCCGGCCGTGGACCCAGGCCCGGTCGGCAGGGTGGAGTCCCGTCTCCGCGCCAGCCCTCGCGACCGCCACGGAGGCGTCGCCGGCGCGGCGATGACGTGGCGGACCAGTTCCGCCATGATGTACAGCGCCCCGATCACCTCGGCGAACTCGGTTAGCGGCATCAGGTGCAGCGCGGGCACCGCGACGAAGGCGGCGACCAGGGCGGCGGCGGCCATCAGCCGAATCCCGCCGATGCGCCTCGGGGTGGCGACTTGCTTGCCCGTGGTAGTCTCCATGTGGCAATTGCCTTCCGGTTGGTGCCTGGCAGTGCGATCCGGTGGTATTTGCTCCGCTGGATCGGTGCTGCAACACCGGTCCAGCTTTGCGTTGAAGCGCTATCGTCCGGGCTAGATCTCGCGCTGGCCCCAGCGTACGGGTCCCCTAATTCGGTAACAAGCGAGGCCGAGCCGCTTCACCGAATTGACAACTCCCCGATGGAAACCTCCGCCGGGATCGGTTTCCCCTGGCAATCGCTCCGTGCGTCTTGCTGTCAGACAACCGACACGGGGCCCTTGCCCAGCGCTCGTCCACCGGCCATCCCGCCGTGTGCGGGTGGTCGTCCGTCCTGTTCAGGGCCGCTTCAAGGGGCGCGGACGAGGCGTTCCTGATCGACTTGGCTCGTGGTAAAGCGCCCCCGGTCGGGTTCCGATGGAAGCTGCCCTGGGCAACGCGCCTCTGGCCAGGGTCCGCCGGCAAATGCCATTATGGATTCCTCAGTCCATGGCAAGTGCCAAAAGGTAACGGCAAATGGCCATTGTTCCATGGGCCTTGAACATGCGACGCCGTGTCGCCGCGGGAGGCGTGATATGCCGGACGATGGGAATCCCCTGCTCAAGCGACGCCGGCTCGCCGCCGTATTGCGGGAGTACCGCCAGCGGGCGGGTCTGAACCTCGACGAGGTGGCCGAGAACCTGTACTGCTCGACCACAAAGATCAGTCGACTCGAGAACGCCCAGCGGCCCGCGAACCCGCGCGACGTGCGCGATCTCTGCAATCTGTACGGCGTCCCCGAGGACCGACGCGAGGAGCTGATGGCGCTCGCCAAGGCGAGCCGGGAGCCCGGGTGGTGGGAGGCGTACGACCTGTCCGACTCCTACGTCCGGTACATCGGTCACGAGGCGGCGGCCAGCGCCATCCGCGACTACAAGTCCCAGGTCGTCAACGGGCTCCTGCAGACCGAGGAGTACGCCTACGCGCTGACCGCCGGGTACTTCTCGCCGGTGGATCCGCTGGTGGTCGGCCGGCTGACGGACGCCCGGATGCGGCGACAGCAGCTGTTCTTCGCCAGGGAGCCGCTGCCGACGATGCATTTCCTGCTGGACGAGGTGGCGCTGCACCGCCCCATCGGTGGCGCCAGGACGATGGCCGACCAGCTACGCCGGATGATCGAGCTGGGCAGAACGCCCGAGATAACGATCCAGATCGTGCCATTGGCGGCTGGGGCGCACGCGGGTCTGGAGACCACCTTCACGATCCTCGACTTCCCGGACGACAGCATGCCCAGCGTGGTCAACGCCTACGACATCTTCGGTGAGGTGCACCTCGAACGGCCACACGAGGTGGAGCAGTCGAACCAGGTGTTCGACCGGGTGGCCGCGATGGCGCTCGATCCGCCCGGCTCGGAGCGCCTCCTCGCCGAGGTGAGCGAGCAGTACGAAGCCAAGGCGGCGTCCATCGATGAGCCTAGCGGGGACGGCGCTGACCACGTTGACGAAGCCGGAGCCGGGGAGGGTCGATGACACAAGGCAGAGCAGGCGACGGACCGTTCGCGCGTACGTGGGTCAAGAGTTCCCGCTGCGGTCCCGGCGCCAACTGCGTCGAAGTGCGTCAGCACCACAGCGGTGTGCTGATCCGGGATTCCAAGGATCCGGCCGGTCCACGCATCACCGTGGGCGCCGACGCGTGGCGGCGGTTCCTGGACGGGGTCCAGGCGGGGGATTCGCACGTCCCCGCTGGTCATCATGAGGTTGGCAGGCGGTTCGATCCAGTACGCCTGCCAACCTCATGATCAACGGGATGGCGGAATCAGTCGTGTCCAGCGGCGGTGCGCGTCATCGGCCGCGGTGCACCCGGAAGTAGTCGAACGCGGCCGTGACCGGCGGCTCGGCGCCGCCGTGCGCGACCAGTCCGATCCGGGGGGTGGTGTCGGCCGGGAAGGTCCACACCCCGCCCCAGGTCCAGGTGCGGCCGTCCGGGCTGGAACCCGCGCGGAACTCGTGCTCGCCGGTAGCCGGGTCCACCCGGTGCGCCAACCGCAGCCAGGTCGTGGTGTCCGGCGGGCCGACGATGTTGCCCCCGTACGCCAGGCCGTCGGCGAACGGGACCTCGTAGCCGTACTCCACCTGCCGGGTGTTCCAGATCGCCACGTGACTCAGCCGGGCGAACCGGTCGTCGTCGACGTACGCGACAAGCCCGGCCTGCTGGTAGTTGCGCACCGTGTCGGTGCCCAGGTCCAGCCGCACCTTGGTCTCCACCACGTAGTCGCCCGTCGGCGCGTCCCGCAGCAGCACACTGGCGGTGTTGCCGGTGCCGACCAGGTCGGTGCCCTGCACCGGCCAGTTCAGCGCCCCGTCGCGGACCGTCACCGCCGGGTCCGGGCGGACCCAGGTCCAGCCGGCCGCCGGCGCCGTCCCGACGAACTCGTCGGAGTACGCCCGCAGGCGTGCCCCGACGGTCGGCGTGGGCACCGCCCGGGTAACCGGTCGGTACAGCGCCGCCGCGGTCACGTTGTCCACCTCGGCCGGCGCACCGGCGGCGGTGACCAGCACCGGACCACCGGCCGGCACCGGCAGCGGGAGCGCGAGGGCGGCCACCTGGTCGCCCAGGCCGGCCGGGGTCAGTTCGGCGGTGAGCCGCTTGCCCCGGATCTCGACCGCCAGCCGGTGCCATTCGGTCGGGTCGACGGTCGCGGGCAACGGCGCCGACTCGGTGACCCGGTTGGGCCCGCGACCGGCCGTGGCGGTGAGGGTGCGAGCCGTCGCGTCGACGGAGACGCTGATCGGCCGGCCTGATCGGTCGGCGATGCCGACACCGGCCGTACCGGCGCCGGTGAGCCGCACGTCGGCGGTGAGCCGCACGTCCTTCGGGGCCTTGGCCCGGCTGGCCAGGGTGCCGGTGCCGGCGAGCCGCCCGCCGTCGCCGGTGCCCACCACCCGCCAGCCGCCGTCGCGTACCCGCCAACCGGCCAGGCCCGGGTCGGCGAACCCGTCGGCGACCGCACCGGTGGTCACCGGCGCGGCGGTCGGTCCCTCGGACGGACCGGCACCGGCGCGGACGGTGGGCCAGCCGTCGATCCAGTCCAGCCGGTCGAGCAGCATCGGCCGCTCGTTGATGCCGAACGGCTCGTCGAGGTACGGGTCGGAGCGGTCGATCCCGTGGTACACCAGCCAGTCCTGGCCGGACAGGTCGGTGAGCCAGCCGTTGTGGCCGACTCCGATCCACCTGTTGCCGTTCTGCGCCACCACCGGCGTGCCGCCGGCCCGGGACACGTCGAGGCGTACGCCGTCGCGGTCGACGAACGGCCCGCGCGGGTCGCGGGACCGGCCGACGGAGACGGAGTAGCCGGTGGCCGGTCCGGCGCAGCAGTTCGCCGACGAGGCGAACAGGTAGTACCAGCCGTCCCGGCGGATCACGTGGGCGCCCTCGAACTTGTTGTCGATGGCCACGAGCGTGGCGTCACCGGTGGCGCGCAGCCCGTCGTCGGACAGTTCGGTCACCGAGATGCCGCCGTTGTAGCTGCCGAAGTAGAGGTGGTCGCGCCCGTCCGCGGCGGTGATGTGGGCGGGGTCGATCGTCCACAGGTAGCCGCCGCCGGGGCTGGGCCGGGGGGCGACCACCGGTTCGTCGGCGAACGTCCACGGGCCGGCGGGGGAGGGGGCGGTCGCCACGCCGATCGCGGTGTCGAAGGTGTCGTCGGAGACGGTGGTGTCGGTGACGGTCATGTACATGACCCAGCGACCGCCCACATAACGCACGTCGGGAGCCCAGAAGCCGGCGGTGGCGGTCGCGTACGAGGGACGCTGGTCGGGCGCGAAGGCGTCCCCGACGTACGTCCAGTCGGTGAGGTCGGCGGAGCGGGCGATGGGTATCCGGTGCATCGTCCGCTCGCCCTCGCGGAGCGGGTCGGTGGTGCCGTAGGCGTACCACCAGCCGTCCTGGCCGCGGACGATGACGGGGTCGGCGAAGGTGTCCGCGACGTCCGCGGAGATCGGGTTCTGGTAGGCGGTTCGGGCGGTGGCTGTCGCGGTGTCGGCGGTGGCTGTCGCGGTGTCGGCGGTGGCCGTCACGGTGTCGGCGGTGGCTGTCGCGGTGTCGGCGGTGGCCGTCGCGGCGTCGTCGGGGGCCGCCACGGCCGGCGTACCGGCCGAGAGGACCAACCCGGTCAGACCGGCGACGATGGCGGCGCTGCGTCGTGTACCCATGAGACTCCGTCCGGAGGGGCCATGCGTTGGAGTCGTTCTTACATCGTTGTACACAACGTTGTAAAGAGCCTCCGAGAGCCCTTCCGCGTTGATCAAGAGCGGTGCGTCAGCGGAAGCCGCTTCCGGTGACGCACAGCTCTTGATCAACACCGAGGGGCTAGGAGGGGGTGGGGACGGCGGCCGGGTCGGTGCGCGCGGGCAGGGTGTCCATGAAGGAACTGACCGAGAACACCGCGTTGCCGGGGCCGGGCGGGCCGTATCCGGGCGGGCTGCTCAGCCCGTGCCGCTCCATCGTCGCCCGGTAGATCTCCAGCAGCCGGATGTGGTACTCCAGCGGCGCGCCATGCGGGTTCGTCCGGCCCAACGGGGTGGTCGGCTCCGGGCACCAGGTGGTGAACCGCGGGGTGATCCCGCGCGACATGAAGTACTCCAGTCCCTCCCCGGTCGAGGCGATCGCCTCGTCCACGGTCCGGAAGCCGAACGGCTCGGCCATTTCGACCCCGGCCACGAAGTTCGGGATCACGTTGCGCGGACCGAACACCTCCGCCGAGTCGAGGATCCGGCGATGCCACTCCTCGCGGCCGACGTAGCGTTCCTTGCCGGGGCAGTACAGCTCGAACAGCCGCTTGTCCCACACCTCGTAGTTGGGGTGGTAGATCCGGATGCCGTAGTCGTGGAACCGCTGCACGTCGGCCCGGGGCAGCGCCTGGGCCACCACCTTGCCGATCCACCGGCCCGGGAAGCGCTCCTCGATCGCCTTGGCGTACCGGCCGTAGAAGTCGGCCTCCGCCAGCCCGTCGACCTTCGACGTGACGCTGCCACCGGTCAGCGTGTACGCCCGCGAGGCGCCCGACGTGTCGTACCGGTTGATGATCTCCATGGCCTCCAGCACCTCGTCCACCGGCTTCACCCCGGTGTACGGGCGGCCGGCGGCCTTGTGCTGGCGCCAGTTGTGGTTGATGTCGCAGTACTGGCACTCTTCCTTGGCGCCGAAGTACTGGCAGACCCGGAACACGGTCAGGTAGATCAGGTAACCCCACTGGATGGTGGGCGCCACCTCCATCACCGACTTGCCGTTGCTCAGCGTGTGCCGGTAGTACTCCGGCATCGGCGGCAGTCCCACGTCACCGATGGGCCGGCCGTCCAGGAACAGCCGCAGCATCCCGTCGCCGCCGTCGGTCACCCGGTACGGCGAGTCCGGGTTGACCCGGACCGACACGACCGTACGGCGCAGGTCGTACGGCCCGCCGGTGAGCACGATCTCCTCCGGTGGGCGGCGCAGCGCCGCGCTGCCCAACTCCGGCAGCGTGCGGTGATCGAACGAGAAGATGAAGTACGACTTCGGCTTGACCTCGCCGTTCTCGTTGTCGGTGAGCGCGGAGTCGTCGAACGCCACGCCGCCGCGCAGCAGATCCTCCTTGATGACGGCCTCCCGCGGGATGTGCGGGAACCGTGCCATGAGGTCCTCGATGAGATCGGTGCGGGTCTGCATCCGTACTCCTGCCTCCGCCGTGCGTGCCTGGACCGGTTCCTATGATCCTCCACCCTCCACCGGCCGCCAGCGCGGCGGCCGCCGTCCGGTGTGACGGACGACGCGCGCACAGCGGACGTCGGCACCGGTGACCCGAGCAGCAGGGACGACCCGCGTCCGATAGGCCGGGCCCTGCCGTCCTGGTTCGGCTCGTCCTGACTCAGCGTGATCGTGCGACTTGTGGTCGCCCGTTCTGGTGTGACGGGTCCTGCACCAATTCCACGGCACGGAAAGGGAATCCGCCCGGATGGGCTCGCCGAAATTGGGCACTCGCGCTGGCGTCACCATTACAGAATGTGACTACTCGTTGACAAGTTTGGGGGGGGCGATGAAGCCGAGACATCGGGTGGGGCTGGCCCTGGCGGGCGTTGCCTGCGGCCCACTGACGCTGGCCGGCTGCACCGGTGACGATGGCGCCGGGAAGGCCGGCGCGGCGCCGCCGTCGCCGGCCGCCGTCGCCATCGCGCCGGCGGCCAACGCCGCGAACGTGCCGATCAGCGCCGAGGTGGTGCCGACGGTGAGCAACGGCAAAGTGACCGAGGTCGTGGTCACCGACGACAAGGGCACCCGGCTCGACGGGGCGATGCGGCCCGACGGTTCGTCCTGGTTGCCGAACCGGCCGCTCGACTACAAGCGGGCCTACACCGCGCAGGTGACCGCGGTCAACGACGCGGGGCAGCAGACCACCCAGACCGCCCGGTTCACCACCATGTCCAAGCCGGACAACTTTACCCAGACGGTCATGTATGTCAAGAGCGGCCAGACGTACGGGGTGAACATGCCGGTCACCGTCGCGTTCGACCCGGGCGTGCCGAAGGAACACCGGGCCGCCGTACAGAAACGGCTGTTCGTCACCACCGACCCGCCGCAGCCGGGCACCTGGTCCTGGCTCGACGACGGCACGCAGGTCTACTACCGGGCCCCCGACCCGTGGAAACCGGGCACCAAGCTGACCGTGCGGGCCGCCACCGCCGGGCTGCCGATGGGCAAGGGCGGCTTCGGCGACACGGAACACACCGCCACCGCGAGCGTCGCGCCGCACGCGGTCCGGCTGGACATCGACAACAAGACCAAGCAGATCTTCGTGTTCCGGGACGACCAGTTGATCAGGAAGATCCCGGTCAGCCTCGGCAAGCCGAGCACCCCGTCCTCCAGCGGCGACATGGTGATCATGGAGAAGCACGAGCGGACCACGTTCGACACCCGGGGCGAGCCGAACGGCGGGTACGTCGTCGACGTCGACGACGCCCAGCGCTACACGTGGGGCGGCGAGTTCCTGCACGCCGCACCCTGGTCGGAGGGGGACCAGGGCTACACAAACGTCTCGCACGGCTGCGCCAACGTCTCCAACTCGGCGGCCAACTGGCTGATGCGAACCACCCACGTCGGCGATCTCGTCCGGGTGCGCGGTACCGAGGTGCAACTCGACGAGGGCAACGGCTGGACCGCGTGGAACGAAAGCTGGGAGGAGTTCGCCAAGGGCAGCGCGCTGCCCGTACCGGCCGACCTGAAACCGCAGGCCATGTCGCCGCCGCCGGTCGGCGGCGCGCCGACCGGCTCCGCCTCGCCCGGCGCCACCGGCTCGCCCGGTCCCGCCGACTCCGCGAACCCCGGAGAGTCGCCGGGCGCCGGTGAATCACCCGCCCCGCCCGAACCGTCCGCCGCACCCGGCGGCTGACCCGCTACGCTGGCACGCTGACCGCTACGCCGGCACGGCGGCCAGCGCCGGCTCCACCAGGCTGCCCAGCCACAGCCGGTCTCCGTGCTGCCGGACGCTGGTGATCATCTGGTACGACCCGGTGGGCCCGTGCAGCGTCCGGCGGACGGTCCCGTCGGCGTCGACCAGAGCGGCCAGCCCGTACCGCCGCGGGTGCGGTTGCAGCGCCGCCGGCAGCAGGTCCGCCGCCTGGCGCAACCGGGGATGCGGCAGCAGGCGTTCCGCCACCGGCAGGCGCGGGCTGGGCAACCCCACCCAGAAGGTCCCGTCCCCGAGCGCGGTCACGTTGTCCGGGTACGCCGGCAGGTCGGCGACCACGGTCGGCTCGGCGGTCGACAGCGGGATCCGCAGCAGCCGGTGCGTGCTGGTCTCGGCGACCAGCAGGGCCGACTCGTCCGGCGTGAGCGCGACGCCGTTGGGAAAGTAGAGCCGATCCACGACCACCTCGGTCCGCCCACCGGCGAAGCACAGCAGCCGACCGTTCGGCCGGTACTCCAGCATGTCCCGCTTCCAGGCCGGCAGCCGGAACCGGGCGGAGCTGTCGGTGAAGAATACGGCGCCGTCGCGGCTGATCGCCGCGTTGTTGCACAGATTCACCGGCCGCCCCCCGGCCACGCCGGTCAACTCCTTGACCGCGCCGTCCGGGGTGACCCGTAAGAGGCCACGCTCGGCGTCGCAGACGATCAACGCACCGTCGGGGTGCAGCTCGATCCCGAGCGGACGGCCGCCGGTGTCCGCCAGCAACTCCGGCCGGGTACGCGGCGGGGCGCCGGCCGGCCAGCGCCACAGCCGCCCGTCGTCACCCCCGCTGACCACCGCACCATCCGGCAGCACGAGGACGTCCTCGGGTCCGTTGCCGGAGGGCAGCGGGAACAGCAGCGGCGCGTCGAGCCGGGTGTCGGTGGCCGCCCACACGCCCCGCAACGGCGGCGGGACGCTGGCCGGAGCCGCCACGGGCCGGATGAGCCGGGGCGCCCGGGTTCGAGTCATCCGCCCATTGTCACCCCGGCCCGCCGAATCGGCTCTCCTTCGCGCCACGACCAGCCGCGCTCCCGAGGGGTCGGACGGGCCGGTCCAGGGGCCTTCCGGCCCTGGTCGTGCGGGCCTCGGCGCCTCGATGCTGAGGGCGGGAGGGCGACCAGGTGGCGGGCCGGAACGATCACGGCGGTCCCGCGGGAACGGAGGTCCACCATGCCAACTGTCGATCCGCGGGCATCCCGGCCCGGACCGGCCCCGACGCCAGCCGCGGACCGCCGGGCGCCGGTCGCGGACCAGCCGGTGATCGAGGTGATGAGTGCCCCGGTGCGCACCATCCCCGCCGATCTGGCGCTGGGGGAGGCGCTGCGCCGGATGCTCCAGGCCGGTTGCCGCCACCTCGTGGTGGTCGATCGGGCGGGTCGCTGCCTCGGCGTGCTGGCCGACCGGACAATCGCCGCCGCCTGGGCGTACGACCCGACGGTGCTGTCCCGGCGGGCCGCCGGCACCGTGCTCGACCTGGAACCGGCGACACTGGACCGGTACGCGCGGGTGTTGGACGCCGCCCGGTTGATGCGTACGGCCGGGGTGGACGCGGTGGCCATGGTGGACGACGACGGACGACCGGTCGGCATCCTGACCGGCGGTGACCTCATCGCCCTGCTGGCGGGGTAGCCGGACCGGCGTATCCGGTTCCGGCGCCTCGGCGCCGGAACCGGATTCGCGGATCAGCAGACTCAGCCGAAGCAGTTCGGCACCGACGTCGGGCTGCCGAGGCAGTTGGTCGGATCGTTGTTCTTGATCTCGGTCTGGCCGTCGACCGTGGCCCGGGCGTACTTGACGAAGACGCCGCCCGGCTTCCGCTCCGACCTGTTGTCGACCACCTCGCTCTTGAACAGGGCTAGTTGTCCCTGTCCCACCGCGATGCCGCCACCCTGCGACCGGGTCACCACGGCCTGGTTCCCGCTCACCGAGGTGTCCCGAACCAGCAGGTTCGTCTTCACGGCGTAGACGCCACCGCCGTCACCGTGTGCCCTGTTGTCCTCGACGGCACTGTCGTCGAGGGTGAGCAGCCCCTGGGAGGCCGAGACGCCGCCACCGTCGACGGACGCGGTGTTGTGCTGGATCGTCATGCCGCGCATGGTCAACGTCGCGTCCCCGTTCGCGGCACCGCCACCGATTGTCGCGCTGTTGCCGACGATCTTGGTGTCCCAGACCTTGGTCCGCGCGGCGAAGCTGGCCAGCCCGCCACCCTGCCGGGCGCGGTTGTTGGCGAACGTGCTGTTGCTGACGTCGGCCGCGCCCTGGTAGTTGGCCAGCCCGCCGCCGTACCCGCGGGCCCGGTTGTCCATGAACCGGCCCTGGTCCAGCGTGAACACCCCACCGTTGAGGATGCCGCCACCCCGGCCGTTGTGGCCGGTCGCCTGGTTCTCGACGAACTTGCTGTCCTTGACCACCATGTGGCCGTCGTTGAAGATGGCCCCGCCGCCTAGATCGGGGTCCCGCGCGGTGCTGTGCGTGACCGTCACCCGCTCGACGACCGCGTTGGCGCCGTGTTCGGTGTGGATGGCTCCGCCGACGCCGGCCGTCCCGTTCTCCAGGGTGACGTCCTTCAGCACCAGTTCACCGCCGTTGCGGACGGTGAAGAACCGGAACTCCTCCTTGGCGCGCTTGTCCCGGGCGATCGTCGCGCCCTCACCGTGGATGGTGACCGGCTGGTAGATGACCGGAAGACCCGTCCGGTCGCTGAGCTTGCCGACCACGATCGGATCGCGCTTCTCGCCGCTGGTCTCCGACCGCTTGAGCGTGTACGTGCACTTCGGCGCGAGCCGCAGGTGCGCACCACCCTCGGCGTTGGCCTTGACGAGCGCGGCGACCAGGTCGGCCGCGTCGCACGGCACCGGGATCGCCCGGTCCGGGTCGCCGTCGTGTCCCGGCCCCTTCCCACCGTCGGGCCGCTCGCCGTGCGGGCCTTTGTCGCCGGGCCGCTCGCCGTGCGGAGCCTTCCCGTCCGGTGCCGGGCTCCCGCCGTCGCTGCTCATGAGCGCGGACAGCCGGCCCAGGTCCGGTGCGGACAACCCGGCGGCCGAGGCCACCCCGGCGAGTCCGGCGGCACCCACCACCAGGCTTCCGGCCACGATTCCTCCCGTGACCACCCACCGAGGTCGTCGCCTCGTCGGCCGTACCGCACGTTGACCGGGTTCGCCTTCGCTTCCTCGGAACGTGGACATCTAACCTCCCTGCCCTTCACTTTCTGACCCGGCCGCACCGAACGGTGCGGAGGGGCTGCCGGATGTCGCAGCCACCGAAGGCTCACGTTACGGTGATCATTCGGACATGAAGGTGAAAGATGAACGAAGTCCACGAAGTGATGAATTAACCCGAGAACGCGCAGCGTTGCAGTTTCCGCCCCTTGGTTGCCATTCCGGTCGGATTCAGCTCAATCTCGTCGAACGTGGCGCGGGGGTCCCGGTGTTTCGGCGCTGCCGGACCGGCAGATTGCGGCAGTTGGGGCACCAACCGCTGGTCCGGTCGCCTGTCCCGGCCGCACGCTCGTCGTCGTGCCGGTTTCCGGCGCTCACTAATCAGAGAGGAACTTCGATGGATTCGATCACAAAGGGCTCCCTGGTGCGGCGCATGATCGCCGCGACGGCCCTGGCCGGCGCGCTGCTGCTGGCCCTCGCCGGCCCGGCCACCGCCGAGCCGGCCGCCGAGTCGACGCCCCCGACCCGGGTCGCGGCCGGCACCAGCGCCTTCGAGACCACCCCGTTCACCATCTTCTTCGGCTCCCTGTCCAGCAACTATTCGCCGACGACCTGGTTGAACATCATCGAACCCGGCGGCTTGTTCGAGGGCCTGCCATACGTCGACGGCACCCCGGCGACCGCGGCGGCCTCGAACCAGTGGGTCCGCTCGACGGACAGCTACATCGGTCCGGGTGGTCACCGGTACTACCAGTACAAGAATGTCCGCAACAACTACTGCCTGAAGCACAGCAGCGGCCTCGTGATCACCACGCCGTGCGTGTGGGGAGACAACAGCCAGTGGTGGGGGCTCGCCGTCCAATGGGTCATCCCGCACGTCGCGGAGCCCGGTTCGGCGATCCAGTCGCCGGTGAACCTCTACCGGTGGGTGCCCTGGGACGACACCCGGTCACCCACCGAACAGGACACCGCCCTGGTGATGACCGACTCACTTCCGGTGTGGGCCGGCAACGTGAGGATGCACAGGCTGCCGTGAGCCGAAGTCGAGCGGCCGGCCGGTCAGCCCCCAGTGGGCCGACCGGCCGGTCGCCGAGGCTCAGGCCCGGCGTACGGCGAGACGGGTGGTTACTGGACGCCGAGCAGGTCCACCACGAAGATCAGCGTCTCGCCGGGCTTGATCGCGCCACCGGCGCCCCGGTCGCCGTACCCCAGGTGTGGCGGGATGACCAGCCGGCGGCGCCCGCCGACCCTCATCCCGACGACGCCCCGGTCCCACCCCGAGATCACCTGACCGCCGCCGAGCGGGAAGGTGAACGGCGAGCCGCGGTTCCAGGAGGCGTCGAACTCCGCGCCGTCCGAGTGCGCGACGCCGACGTAGTGCACGGTGGCGAGCTGACCCGGCTCGGCGGTCGGGCCGTCGCCGACGGTGATGTCCTCGACCAACAGGTCGGCCGGCGGGTCGCCCGCGATCGGTTCCACCATGGGCTTGGTCATCGGTTGTCCTCTCGATCGGCTTCCCGCAGACCCTACCGGTGCACGTCAGGCCCGTTGTACGTACCGCCGCCACTGCGCCGCGAAGGCCGTGGCCGCGGGGTCGTCGATCAGGCCGGCCGCCGTCAGCGCGGCGGTCAGCGCCGCCGCCGGTGGCTGTGGATCGGGGGTACGCCGGGTGATGGCGGCCAGGTGCAACGCCACCGCCCGGTCGTGGCCGTGCCGCTCGGCGACGAACTCGTACACGCTGCACCCGAGGGCGGCGTTGGCCTCGCGGGCACCGTCGGCGTAGAAGCCGGTGTTCGCGGGCAGCGCCGGTTCCTGGTCCGTGGCCCGGCGGGCGGCCCGCAGATCGGTACGGAGCCGTTGCCGCGCGCTGGCCGAGTCGCGCGCGACGAGGTACGCCGCGAATCCCTCCACAGCCCACAGTGGAGCGTTAAGCGTCTCGCCCGCCGGTCCGGGCAGGGCCCGTAGCTCGGGATCGGCGGACAGCATCGCCACCGAGAGGGCGTACCCGAGCTGCCGCTTGATCGCGTTGTAGGCCGAGCCCCCGGCGGGTTCGGCCCGGACGGCGACCCGAACGCCGGCGAACCGACCGTCCGGCGTGTCGCCGTCGGCCCGCGGGGCGGGCACCGTGATCCCGTCGGACCAGGACGGCGCGAGCCCGCCGTACCAGGACCGATAGGCGGCGCGGTCGGCGGCGACGAAGATGGCGAACGCCTCCGAGGCCGGATTCCCGACCCAGGCCCGGCGTACCTCCCGGGCGGCCCGGGTGGCGGCGGTCAGCAACGCGTCCACGCCGGTGACGCCGGACTGGGCGGCGAGCAGCACGCCGGCCCGTCGGTGGATCCGCAGCGGTACGGAGTCCCACGGCTGGTCCTCCGTGGGGTCGGCGCCGACCGGCCGGGCGACGTCGACCAGGGTGACCGTGTCGTCGACCCGGCCGAAGACGTACCGGAGCCGGACCGCGGCGGGTGCGCTGTCCACCTCGGGCAGTTGGATGGCCAGCTCCACCTCGTACGTCGCCGAGGTTCTCGGCAACGAACTCGCGTACCGGCCAGGGGAGGCGGCGGTGGGTGGAGTCGCGAGCCGCCGGTATCGCGCGATCGCCGGTTTCAACTGTCGCAGGTTGGCGAAGGTGATCCGGTCGCGCGCCACAAGCGCCGGATTGCTGGCGTCCACGGCGGACAGCCAGGCATCCTCGTCGCCGTCGACCAGGGCCCGGGTACGCCGGTCGAGGATGATGTCGACCTGGGGTTCCATGGCGTTGGACGTCGGGCTCGGGCCGGCGGAGTCGGCTACGGCGGCGCACCCGCCGAGGGTCGCCAGCGAGCCGCCCAGGGTGATCAGTGCCTGCCGTCGACGCATGCCCATTCCGCCCGCTCCCGGTCCGTCGTGTGCGACCGTTTGTCACCGCGCACCGTGCGACCCGTGCCACGGCCGTCGCGGCGCGATGATCGTATCGGGTCCGCGATCGGCTCGCGGCGCGCACCGCCGCCGGGATCCGCGATGGCTCGTGGCACCATCGACCGCCGTCGTGGCGTTGCTGGCGGTGCTGCGCACTGGTACGCCGGCTCCGCGAAGCGGCGACGGCGGCGACGGCCTCCGGGTCACGGCCTACGGACGAGCGTCGACCAGGGAACAGTCCGACAAGTCGGAATTAGCGGCGTTGCCCGTTGTCATCCCCGATCGAGCCGTCGCCGCCCACCACCGCGAAGCGTAGCGTCCGGTCGAATGCCGCAATATGGCGCAATATGGGGAATAGAATTCAGGAAAGGAGTCCCCGATGCGTGGACAACGAGCGATCGGGGTTGTGCTGGCCGCCGTTCTCACGACGACCCTGCCCGCCGGCGCCGCGTACGCGGACCCGACGGACGACAGCGGGCGGGGCCGACCGCCGGCCGAGGTCGATCCGTCCACCCGCGAGAACGCCCTCGCGGCGATGCACGGTGAGGCCTACGCGTACGCGGCCTACCGCGCGTACGCCGACGAGGCGGAACGCGCGGGGGAGGAGCGGGTGGCCTGGCTCTTCCGGCGCACCGCCCGGCAGGAACGGGGCGAGCACTTCGCCGAAATCGCCCGACTCATCCGCTTCGTCGGGAGCAACGTGGACAACCTGACCGACGCCATCGAGGGCGAGCAGTACGAGGCGACCGTGATGTACCCGGAGTACGCCCGGCAGGCGGAGCAGGACGGCTGCGACGCGGCAGCCGATCTGTTCACCGAGATCGCCGAGGACGAGACCCGGCACGCCGCCTGGTACGAGGCCGCCCGGACCGCACTGACGGACCCGGACGCCGACCAGAACTTCCCGGTCGGCGAGCGGGTGCCGACCACGCCGATCCCGGCCGGACCAGCGCAATGCACGGGACAGACCCTGGCCAACCTGTACGACGCGATGCACGGCGAGGCGCTCGCCTCGGCGAAGTACCGCCTGTACGCCGCACACGCCTGGCGCACCGGCGAGCATCGGGTGGCGGAACTCTTCGCCAACGCGGCGAGCCAGGAACTCAACGAGCACTTCGCCGAGGAGGCGGCCCTGGCCGGACTGGTCCAGTCCACGGACGAGAACCTGCGTACCGCCATAGCGGGCGAGCGGGAAGAGGCGACGGTGACCTACCCGGGCTACCGCGACCAGGCCGAGGAGGTCGGCGACCGGTGGGCCGCCCGGCTCTTCGACGAACTCGCCAGCGACGAGGCCCGGCACGCCTACCGGTTCACCCGCGCCCTGGACGATCTCGGGTGACACCGGCCGGGCCGGGGCTCGCACCCCGGCCCGGCGCCGGCATCAGGCACGGAGCACCGGCTCGGCCGGCTCGGCCGGCTCGGGCGCGGGCACCGGGATCACCACGACCGGGCAACTGGCCTTGCGTACGCACTCCTCGCTTACCGATCCGAGCACGGTGTGCCGGATCCGGCTGTGTCCGTGGCTGCCGAGCACCAGCAGGTCCGCGCCGCGGCCGGCCGCGGACAGCACGTCCGCGGGGCGACCCTCGACGACCTCGGCCGCCACCGGCACCGGCGGGTTGCCGCGGGTCACCTGGCTGATCTCCTGCGCGAGCATCGCGGTGGTGCGCCGCTTCTCCTCGGCCGCATTGGGCACCGCCACGAAATCGGTCTCGATGCCGTCCCAGCGCCAGGCGGCCACGGCCTGCACGGTGCCGCCCCGGCTGGCCGCCTCGCGGACCGCCCAGGCCAGCGCCCGCCGGCCGCCCTCGGAACCGTCGACGCCCGCGACGATCAGATACGTCATGGTCCTCACTCCTTCCACCTTCCACCTCCAGTGCAGCGCGGGCGGAGGAGCCGCGACAGATGCCGTCGCCCCGTCCCGTCCGGGCCCAACGTCCCGGCTGGCTCGGGGCGTTGGGCCCATCCCGGCGCCGCCCGTCCCGGTGACGGCCGGGTGCCCGGCACGGCGGCCCGCGGCGCTGCCGCTGGCCGCCGATCGATGTGGGACGGTGCCTCCCTGTGCGGGATGCGACAAGAAGGGGCCCTTCCTCCGCAGCTCAACGGGGAGCGTCTACCCTCGGGGCGTCGGCGTACGGGAGGGGACGGAATGCGGTTGCTGCTCATCGGGGCTCCGGGTGCGGGCAAGGGCACCCAGGCCGTCCGGATCGCGGAGCACTTCGGCATCCCGCACATCTCCAGCGGTGACCTGCTGCGCCGGCACATCGCCGAGGAGACCTCGATCGGTCGGTCGGTGCGCGACACGATGCGCCGTGGTGACCTGGTCTCCGACGGCATCGTGATGGACGTGCTGCGCAAGCCGGTGGAGGCGGCGGCCCGCAACGGCGGCTACGTGCTGGACGGCTTCCCGCGCACCGTCGAGCAGGCCGAGGTGGCCTACCTGGTGGCTCGGGACATCGGCGCGTCGGTGCAGGTCGCCCTCTTTCTCGACGTGCCCCGCGAGGAGCTGATCCGTCGGCTGGTGGCCCGTGGGCAGGAGTCCGGACGCACCGACGACACCGAGGACGTCATCAAACACCGGCTCGAGGTGTACGAGGAGCACACCATGCCGCTGCTCGACTACTACCAGCGGCGCGAGCGCCTCGTGACGGTGAACGGCAGCCGGCCGATGGACGAGGTCACCTGGTCGGTGATCGTGCAGCTGCAGAAGGTCCGCCGAGAATTCGCAGGCTGACCCCCCACCCCGCCCCGACCCGCCCTACCGCGCCGATCTAGGGCAGATGGTCGTGAATCGATCTCTATTCACGACCATCTGCCCTAGATCGACGCGGACGTGGGGGAGGGAGGGGGACGGGTACTGTCAGGTGAGGGTGACCCGTATGAGGTCGCCGGGGGCCCGGACGGTCACGGTGGTCCGGCCGTTCGCGACGGCCACCTCACCCCGGTCCGCGCGCACCGCCCGGTCGGTGGCGAACACCGCGACGTCCTCGTCCTGCGTGGGACGCAGCACCACCTCCGATCCGGTCCGCGAGACCACCTCGCAACTGCTCTCCACCAGGGTGGCCGGCCCGACCCGAACGCCGACCGGCAACATCAGCCCGGTGCGGGCGCCGACCCGCAGCCGCCGCCCGGCCAGCACCGGCTCGTCGCGGTGGCGCAGGGTGAACTCGACCGGCGACGGGGCGACGTTCACCAGGTGCAGCAGCCGCTGCCCGGACCGGTCCACGGTCGAGGTGAGCACCAGACCGGGATGGTCGGCGTCGTGCCGCAGCCGGGGCCGGATCCCCAGCCGGTCCAGGGCGGCCCGCCAGAAGTCGAGGTGGCACGGGTAGTCGGCGGCGATGACCACCGCCCGTCCGGCGCCGACGCTGACCTCGGCGCCGCAGACCCGACCGGAGCCGACCTCGGTGAGCAGCCGGTCGCCGGAGCCGGCGAACAGTTGGGCGTAGCCGACCCGGACCTCGGCCGGTCCGGCCGCCCAGTCCCGGCCGACCACCGACGGGAAGTAGTGCGGCCCGCCCTCCAACCAGCCGTCGGGTCGCAGCCCGAGCGCGTCGGCCAGCAGCGTGCACGGCGTGCCGTCGTGCTCGCGCACCGGCAGCGGGCCGTGCAGCAGCAGCCGGCCGCCGCCTCGCAGGTGCTCGACCAACCGGCCCTGCGCGTCCCGGCCGAGGGTGGGGGCGCTGGCCAGCACGAGCGTCTCCGGCCATCCGGACGGGCCCGACGTGTGCAGGTCGACCGCGGGGAACGAGCAGCCGGCGAGCAGCAACGCCCGGGCCAGCACGTCCCGCGACCCCATGCCGCGGAACCGCTCGAGCTCGGCGATCTGCGCGGCGCGGGCGGTGGAGGCCGGGTGGTGGTACTCGGTCAGGTAGTGGTCCGGGACGAAGCCGAGGGCGAACCCGTCGTGTTCCTCGTCGCCGTCCGCGAGCAGGTCGGCGACCCCGCGTACGGCGTGCAGCGCGCGGGTGGCCGCGGCGTAGGTGGGGTTGAGCTGCCCTTCGGGGCCGACCGGGGCGGCGAAGCCGTGCCGCTCGCCGGTGAAGGCGATCCGGTCGTTGCCGTCGCCAACCGGTTCGGCCAGCGGCGGGTTGTGCCCGCCGGCGAACAGGTAGAGGTTGAGCAGCCGGTTGCCCTGCGCCACGCAGAGCCGGGTCTTCAGGTCGATCGCCTCCGGCGGGTACAGCGTCGACAGGTCCTCGCCGTAGTCGCCGTTGCCGGCCTCGAACTCCAGGCAGGTCAACGGCTGGTCGGCGCCGTGCGTCGCGGCCAGGAAGGCGTTGGAGACGTACAGGTCGGCGACGTTGGCGACGGTCAGGTCACCGAGGTAGTAGTCCGAGCCCGAGGTGAGCTGCGGTTGTCCTCGGTAGGACTCGGCGAGCTGGCTGATCCCGATGGGGAAGGTGCGTCCCCGACCGCCCTCGGTGCCGTGCACGTTCACCAGGAACGGAACCCCGGTGATCCCGTGCCGTTCGGCCGACGCGCGCAGGGCCGCGACGTACCGGCGGTAGCGGTCGCGCATGTACCGGCCGAGGTCGTCGTGCACCGCCAGGGTGTGGTCCTCGGCCGGGGTGCGCAGGGCGCCGGCCCAGGCGGCGGCGTCGGCCGGGTCGGCGCCGGCGCGGCCGGCGGCCTCGTCCTTGCCGTACCGGTCGACGGCCCACCGGGCCAGGTCGGCGCAGAGACCGTCGGTGAGGTCGGGTGAGTTGGTCACCCAGGAGAGCATCCCGATCTCGTTGTCCAGCTGGACGGCCACCACCGGCCCGCCGCGCGGCGCGAGCCGCTCGGCGATCGCCGGCATGACCTCGGCGTACCAGTGGTCGGCCGCGGCCAGGAACTCGGGGGCGAGGTAGTCGATGGTGCGGGTGGGGATCGGCGCGCCGTCCCAGGTGGTGGGCAGCAGGTGCGGGTGGTCGTCGTACACCCGGTAGGGGATGCCCTCGTTCTTGACCTCGGCCATGATGAACGGCCCGGGCCGCACCACGACCCGCAGCCCGCGCCGGTGCGCGAGGTCCAGGAAACCGGCCAGGTCGCGCTGCTCGTGGGTACGCCCGGTGAGGTCCACGGTGCGGTCCGGCAGCTCGTGCCACAGCCACGGCACGTACGTCGCCACGGTGTCGCAGCCGCACTCGGCGAGCCGGTCGAGCCGGTCCGCCCAGTCGGCGCGAGCCAGCCGGAAGTAGTGCACCTCGCCAGCGAGCAGCAACGCGGGCCGTCCGTCGACGATGATCCTGCGCTGTCGGAGGATTACCGTGGGCATGGTCGTAGTCCCCTCGGGCCGGAGCGGCCGGAGCGGCCGGAGCTGGCGGGCCCCGGACTTGTCGGCGTCGTCCCGGCTGCCTATCGTCATCTGAAACCGGTTTCTGGGCCATCCGACGGTACGGATCGAGGAGACGATGGGCAACAGCCGCATGACAGTCCGGGAAATCGCCCGGCTCGCCGGCGTCTCCGTGGCCACCGTTTCCCGGGTGTCCAACGGCACCGGGCAGGTCTCCGAGGAGATGCGGCGCCGGGTGCTGGACGCCATCGAGAAGCACGGCTACCGGCCAGATCACCTGGGCCGGGCCCTGGCGGCCGGTCGGCACGGCGCCCTCGGCCTCGTCTTCCCCGGCCTGTCCGGCCCCTACTTCACCGAGCTGATCCAGGGCTTCGAATCCGAGGCGGTGCCGTCCCGGTCCAGCGTCCACATTCTCTGCACGCACCTACGCTCCGATTCCGACGCGCAGGTGCTCGAAATGGGTCGTCGCGTCGACGGCGTCGCCGTCATCGGCGGCACAATTTCCGACCCCGCGCTGATCCGACTCGCCGAGATGATCCCGGTGGTCGTCGTCGCCGGCCAGGGACCGGGCTCCGTCGCCTCGGTGCGCGCCGAGAACATGGCCGCGATGACCGCCCTCACCCGGCACCTGCTGGCCGACCACGAGCTGCGACGCCTGGTCTTCGTCGGCAACCCGGAGGGATCGCCCGACGTCAGCCAGCGGTGGGCCGGCTTCCAGCGGGCCCACCACGAACTCGGCCTCGAACCGCCGGCCGCGCCCATCGCCGTCGCCCTGCAGCAGGCCGACGGCGTGCTGGCCGCCGAGCAGGTCCTGCGCGCCGAGGCGCGGCCCGAGGGGGTCGTCTGCGCCAACGACGAGACCGCCCTCGGGGTGCTGGTCGGCGCGCTCGGCCGGGGACTGCGGGTGCCGCAGGACCTGGTGATCACCGGATTCGACGACGCGCCTGTCGCCGCGCTCGTCACCCCCGCCCTGACCACGGTGCGGCAGCCGGTGCGGGAGTTGGCCGCCGAGGCGGCCCGGCTGATCCTGCGGGCTGCCGGTCAACGCGGCACGCCCGCGGGGAGTCTCGTCCTGCCCACCGAACTTGTGCTCCGCCGCAGTTGCGGTTGCCCGGACGATCCCGCGACCGGAGGCTCGTGAGGCGAGCGCCCGCCCGGTCAGGCCTCGGCCACCTCGATCAGCACCGCGCCGGGCTGCGGCAGGTCCAGCTCGATCACCGCGGTTCCGTTCTCGACGGTCGGCTGCACCTTCTCCACCGGCAACTGGTCGGCCGCGCGCAGCGCCTCCCACTGCGACCCGGTCGGCCACTCGGTGACGCCCAGCCGGTCGGCCAGCGCGGTGATGTCGCCGTGCTCCCGGTCCAGCCGGGTGAGCAGGGCCGGCCGGCCGGCGGCACCGTCGACGACGAGCCGGATCCGGCGGGCCAGTGCCGGGTCGCCGTCCCGCTTGGACTGGTCGAGGGTGGCTGCCCAGACCAGCACGGCGAGGCTGCCGTCGTCCCGCCGGCTGGCCCAGGTCTGCACCAGACCGTCGGCGCCGTCGCCGCTGGCCCGCACCGGCAGCTCGGTATCGCCGAGCTGGGCGAGCATCCGCAGCGCGTGGTACCGGGGCTTGGCAATGCCACCGACTGTGAGCAGGCCGAACCCGCCGTGCAGCAGCCGGGGCGGTCGGCCGAGTTCCTCGAAGTGGTCGCTGGCCACCCAGTAGGAGAGCGCGTCGACGCGGCCGGCGGCCGAGCGCATCCCGGTGAGCAGGAACGCGCCGGCCGAGGTGCCGTCGTTGACCGGATGGAAGTGGGTGGGGGTGACGCCCCACTCGGTCCACAGGATGCGGGCGTCCGGGAAACCGAGCCGGGTCAACGTGGGGCGCAGGTCCAGGGGCGGGCTGCCGTATGTGTGGGTGGAGACGAAGTCGACAGGCGCTCCGGAGCGGGCGGCGTGCTCCAGCAGCGCGTCGACCCAGCCAGCGGCGGCCGAGGACGGCCCGCCGACCGGAATCCGCGGGTCCACGTCCTTGACGGCCCGGGCGGTGACGTCGTAGAGCCGCATCCACTCGGCTCGGCTGCCGGACCAGAAGACCTCCAGGTTGGCCTCGTTCCACACCTCGAAGTCCCAGCCGAGCACCTGCTCGCCGTACCGCTCCAGCAGGTGCGCGACGAGTGCCCGGACCAGGTCGCCCCACCGGTCCCAGTCCTTCGGCGGGGAGATGACGCCGCCGTACTCGAAGACGGTGCGCCCCGGATCGCTGGCCAGCTCGCGGGGCATGAAACCGATCTCCACGACCGGCCGCAGGCCGATCCCCAGCACCAGGTCGTACACCTCGTCGACCCGGCTGAAGTCGTGGACCGGTTCGCCGTCGACCTCCCGGTAGACGCCGAGGTCGTCGTGCAGGATCGCGTGGGCCCGCACGGTCTCCACGCCGATCTCCTCGCGTACCCGGCGCAGCGCCGCCAGTAGCTCGGCGCCGATCTCCCGGCCGCCGGAGGTGTCGCGGCAGAGCAGCTGGGACAGCCGTTCGCTGCCGATCATCGGCTGCCAGGGCCGGTGCAGCACGGTCCCGTCGGCCGCCGCGTCCATGCGTACCGTGACGGTCGGTGGCCGGCTGGCCGCCGGCAGCGCCGCCGCCGGCACCGGGTCGCTCAACGCTCCGGTCGCCGTCACCTCGGGTACGGCGGCCACCGCGTACGCGTACCGCTCGCCCGGCGCTCCGGTGGTGTCGACATACCAGGTGTCGGGCACCGACAGCACGTCGCCACCGAGGTGGTCCACCGGGGCGTACGGCCCGGACACCTCGTCGCCGCGCAGCGGGGCACGGTGCACCAGGTAACCGACGGCGCCCTCGACGGGTCGCCAGGTCAGCCGGACGTGGCCCGCGCCGGGGGTGGCGGTGAGCCCGTCCGGGGCCGGCAGGTCCGGCAGCGGCGCCATCGCGGACTGGTCGCTGCGCCGGGAGATGCGCGTCTCCCAGTCGGTCCGCGCGTCGACCGGTCGGGATCCGCTGGCGTTCGTCACGGGCACCTCCTGGCTCGTGGCTGGTCCGTCCGAGCACTGTAACCGGTTACCGTCGGGTGTGCGACGGCCGTGCCGGCCCGGCGTGGCCCCGCACAATGGGCGTCATGACCGCATCCGTGCCTGCCCCGCGCTACGGCGTACCGGCCGAGACCGCCGCCGAGCGGACCCGCCGGTTCGCCGACGACCTGACCCGGCGGCGCACCATCCGCGACTTCTCCGACCGGCCACTGCCCGACGGAGTGCTGGCCGCCGCCCTGGCCGCCGCCGCCAGCGCGCCCAGCGGCGCGAACGTCCAGCCGTGGCGGTTCGTGGTGGTGACCGACCCGGTGCTCAAGCGACGGTTGCGCGAGGCCGCCGAGGCCGAGGAGCGCGAGTTCTACGCCCGCCGCGCCTCCGACGAGTGGCTGACCGCGCTGGCCCCACTGGGCACCGACTGGCGCAAGCCGTTCCTGGAGACCGCTCCCGCGGTCATCGTCGTCTTCGAGGTGCACAAGGGTCCGGCGTCACCGCGGCCGTACTACGTCAAGGAATCGGTCGGCATCGCGGTCGGCTTCCTGCTCGCCGCGCTGCACCGGGCCGGGCTCGCCACCCTGACGCACACCCCGAGCCCGATGCGCTTCCTCAACGAGATCCTGGACCGGCCGGCCGAGGAACGGCCGTACCTGGTGATCCCGACCGGCTACCCGGCTCCCGACGCCACCGTGCCGGACGTGCGCCGCAAGCCACTGGAGGAGGTGGTGGTCTGGCGTTGAGCGCGTCGCCGACCGGTACGCTCCGCTGCGCGGGCCGGCGACCTGACCTATTGTCGGGTCATCGGTGGTGGCGGTGGACGAGCGGAGGTGCGGATGGGCGTCCGGACCTGGATCGAAGGCTGGCCGGTGTACCGGCAGCTCACCGGCACCGACCCGCTGGGTCGGGGAGCCGCCGCGAAGTCCGCGCGCTCGGCGGCGCTGACCCCGCGCACGGAGACCGCCGACACCATGGCCCGGTCGGTCTGCCCGTACTGCGCCGTCGGTTGCGGCCAGCGGGTGTTCGCCCGCGACGGCCAGATCATCCAGATCGAGGGCGACCCGGACAGCCCGATCTCCCGGGGCCGGCTCTGTCCCAAGGGCTCGGCCAGCAAGAACCTGGTCACCAGCGAACTGCGCCAGCAGAAGGTGCGCTACCGGCGGCCGTACGGCACCGAGTGGGAGGACCTCGACCTGGACACGGCGCTCGACATGATCGCCGACCGGGTCCTCGCCGCCCGCGAGCAGACCTGGGAGAACGTCGACGACGAGGGTCGGCCGCTGAACCGCACCCTCGGCATCTCCAGCCTCGGCGGCGCCACGCTGGACAACGAGGAGAACTACCTCATCAAGAAGTTGTTCACCGCGATGGGGGCGCTCCAGATCGAGAACCAGGCGCGTATTTGACACTCCGCCACCGTCCCCGGTCTGGGGACCAGCTTCGGTCGCGGCGGCGCCACGGACTTCCAGCAGAACCTCGCCAACGCTGACGTCATCGTCATCCAGGGCTCGAACATGGCCGAGGCCCACCCGGTGGGCTTCCAGTGGGTGATGGAGGCCAAGCGGCGCGGCGCCAAGGTCTTCCACGTCGACCCGCGGTTCACCCGCACCAGCGCGCTCGCCGACACGTACCTGCCGATCCGGGCCGGCACGGACATCGCCCTGCTCGGTGGCGTGGTCAACCACATCCTGACCAACGAGCTGGACTTCCGGGAGTACGTGCTGGCGTACACCAACGCGGCGTCGATCGTCGAGGAGGACTTCCGGGACACCGAGGACCTGGACGGGTTGTTCTCCGGTTTCGACCCGGACACCCGCACGTACGACGAGACGAGCTGGCGGTACGCCGGGCAGGGCGGCGACACCCGGTCCGAGGAGAGCGAGACGCGGCGGGAGACGGCGGCCGGGCTGCGGCACGAGTCGCACGGCATGCCGGTCGAGGGTGCGGCGCCACGCGACGACACGCTCCAGGATCCGCGCTGCGTCTACCAGATCCTCAAGCGGCACTTCGCCCGCTACACCCCGGAAATGGTGGAACGGGTCTGCGGCATCCCCCGGGACAAGTTCCTCGAACTGGCCCGCGCCTGGACCGAGAACTCCGGCCGGGAACGCACCGGCGCCCTGGTCTACTCGGTGGGCTGGACCCAGCACACCGTCGGCGTGCAGTACATCCGCACCGGCGCGATCATCCAACTGCTGCTCGGCAACATGGGGCGCCCGGGCGGCGGCATCCTGGCGCTGCGCGGGCACGCCAGCATCCAGGGCTCGACCGACATCCCGACGCTGTTCAACCTGTTGCCCGGCTACCTGCCGATGCCGCACCACGCCGACCACGTCACCTTCGACGACTGGGTGGACAGCATCCGGCAGCCCGGCCAGAAGGGCTTCTGGGGCAACGCCCGGGCGTACGCCGCCAGCCTGCTCAAGGCGTACTGGGGTGACGCGGCCACCCCGGACAACGACTTCGGCTACGGGTACCTGCCCCGGATGACCGGCGACCACGGCACGTACCAGCAGGTGCTCAACATGATCGACGGGAAGGTCAAGGGCTACTTCCTGCTCGGTCAGAACCCAGCCGTCGGCTCCGCCCACGGGCGGGCCCAGCGGCTCGGCATGGCCAACCTGGACTGGCTGGTGGTCCGCGACCTCTTCATGATCGAAAGCGCCACCTTCTGGCAGAACGGGCCCGAGGTGGCCACCGGCGAGATCACGCCCGAGCAGTGCCGCACCGAGGTGTTCTTCCTGCCGGCCGCCTCGCACGTGGAGAAGGAGGGCACCTTCACCCAGACCCAGCGGCTGCTGCAATGGCGGGAGAAGGCCGTCGACCCGCCCGGCGACTGCCGCTCCGAGTTGTGGTTCTTCTACCACCTCGGCCGCCGGCTCCGGGAGAAGCTGGCCGGCTCCACCGCGCCGCGCGACCGCGCGCTGCTCGACCTCACCTGGAACTATCCCACCCACGGCCCGCACGACGAGCCGAGCGCCGAGGCGGTGCTGGCCGAGATCAACGGGTACGAGGTGGCCACCCGCCGCCCGCTGTCGGCGTTCACCGAGGCCCGCGACGACGGATCCACCGCCGTCGGCTGCTGGATCTACACCGGGGTGTACGCCGACGGCGTCAACCAGGCGGCCCGCCGCAAGCCCGGTCACGAGCAGGACTGGGTGGCCGCCGAGTGGGGCTGGGCCTGGCCGGCGAACCGGCGCACCCTGTACAACCGCGCCTCCGCCGACCCGCAGGGCCGGCCGTGGAGCGAGCGGAAGCGCTACGTCTGGTGGGACCCGGACGCCGGCGAGTGGACCGGGTACGACGTACCGGACTTCGAGAAGACCAAGCCGCCGACGTACCGGCCGGCCGAGGACGCGTCCGGCCCGGCGGGGCTGGCCGGTGACGACCCGTTCATCATGCAGGGCGACGGGAAGGGCTGGCTGTACGTCCCGGCCGGGCTGATCGACGGGCCGCTGCCGACCCACTACGAGCCGGCCGAGTCACCGGTGCGCAACCCGCTCTACGGGCAGCAGTCCAACCCGACCCGCAAGTACTACGACCGGGCCGACAACCCGATCAACCCGAGCCCGCCGGCCGAGCACAGCGACGTCTTCCCGTACGTGTTCATGGTCAGCCGGCTCACCGAGCACCACACCGCGGGCGCGATGAGCCGGAACCTCAGATACCTCGCCGAGTTGCAGCCGGAGATGTTCGTCGAGGTGTCGCCGGAACTGGCCGCCGAGCGCGGCGTCAGCCACCTCGGCTGGGCGCACCTGGTGAGCGCGCGGGCGGTGATCGAGGCCCGGGTGCTGGTGACCGACCGGCTGACGCCGCTGCGGGTGGCGGGGCGGAAGATCCACCAGGTGTGGCTGCCGTACCACTTCGGCTACGAGGGCCTGGTCCGCGGCGACTCGGCGAACGACCTGTTCGGCATCACCCTCGACCCCAACGTGCTGATCCAGGAGAGCAAGGTCGGCACCTGCGACCTGCGGCCCGGCCGCCGGCCCACCGGTCCCGCGCTGCTCGACCTGGTGGCGGCCTACCGGCGGCGGGCCGGCGTGGCCGGGGCGCACACTCACCGGGTGCTCACCACGGGCGCGCCGTCGGACCCGGCCGGCCACGAGGGGGACGCCGACACCCCGGGCGGGCCCGACGGGAACGACCACGCGCCGGGCGGCGACGAGGGGAAGCGATGAACGGCAACAGCCTGTACGGCCCGCTGGACCCCGCGCCGGACGCCGGCTATCCGGACGCATCCGCGGGGCGACAGCGAGTGAGCATCGCAGCGAGCGACAGCGAGCGAGGAGCGGAGCGAGCGCGGAGCCTCGCCCAGGACGAACTGCCGCGGATGGGGTTCTTCACCGACACCAGCGTCTGCATCGGCTGCAAGGCGTGCGAGGTGGCGTGCAAGGAGTGGAACCTGGTGCCGGAGCACGGCATGGACCTGCTCGGCATGTCGTACGACAACACCGGTGCGCTGACCGCCAACTCGTGGCGGCACGTGGCGTTCGTCGAGCAGCCCCGACCGCCGGTCGACGCGCTCGCCGCCGCCGGGGCCACCGGCGCGCCGCCGGCAACCGGCGCCGGGGTCCCGACCGCCGCTGGGCCGGAGTTCCTCGGCATGCCCGGGTCCGCGCCACCGGGCCGGAGCACCGGGCTGGCCGAGCGGACCGACTTCCGCTGGCTGATGATGTCCGACGTCTGCAAGCACTGCACCCACGCCGCCTGCCTGGACGTCTGCCCGACGGGGTCGCTGTTCCGCACGGAGTTCGGCACCGTGGTGGTGCAGGAGGACATCTGCAACGGCTGCGGCTACTGCATCTCGGCCTGCCCGTATGGCGTGATTGACAAGCGCAAGGGCGACGGCCGGGCGTGGAAGTGCACGCTCTGCTACGACCGGATCGGCGCCGACATGACCCCGGCCTGTGCGCAGGCCTGCCCGACCGAGTCGATCCAGTACGGCCCGCTGGACGAGCTGCGGACCCGGGCCGCCGAGCGGGTCGCCACCCTGCGCGAGCGCGGGGTGCCGCAGGCCCGCCTGTACGGGCACGACCCGGACGACGGGGTCGGCGGCGACGGCGCGTTCTTCCTGCTGCTCGACGAGCCGGAGGTGTACGGCCTGCCGCCGGACCCCGTGGTCACCACCCGGGACCTGCCGAAGATGTGGCGCCGGGCCGGCCTGGCCGCGCTGGCCATGGCCGCCTCCGCCGTCGTCGCGTTCGCCGGACGGTCCCGGTGACGGCGGGGGAGGAGCGGCCCGTGGGGGAGCGGTTCCGCCAGTTCGTCGACCGGGAGGCCGAGCGGGACAGCACCGCCGTACGGGACACGGCCGGTCACCCGCCGGGCGACGTCACCCGGCGCGGCCGGGCCGGGGACGGGGATCGGGGGCGGCGCGGCGGCGGACGGCGCGGCGGTGGTCGCGGCGGCGAGCAGCTCACCGTCCCGCCGGCCGAGTTCACCTCGTACTACGGCCGGCCGGTTCTCAAGCCGCCGGTGTGGAAGTGGGACATCGCGGCGTACCTGTTCACCGGCGGCCTGGCCGCCGGCTCGGCGTTGCTGGCCGCCGGCGCCCAGCTCACCGGCCGACCGGAGCTGCGGCGTGCCGGCCGGGTGGGCGCGCTCGGGGCGATCGGCGCCAGCACCTTCTTCCTCATCCACGACCTGGGCCGACCGGCGCGCTTCCACCACATGCTGCGAGTGGCCAAGCCGACCTCACCGATGTCGGTGGGCACCTGGATCCTCGCCGCGTTCGGCCCGGCGGCCGGCGCGGCGGCGGTCGCCGAACTCGCCCCGGCGCTGCCCCGGCACGGCGTCCTCGGACTGGTCGGGCGGCTGCTGCCGCCGGTGGGCGCCGCGGCCGGGCTGGTGGCCGCCGCCACCGCGCCCGCGCTGGCCACGTACACCGGGGTGCTGCTCGCCGACACCGCCGTGCCGAGCTGGCACGAGGCGTACCCGGAGCTGCCGTTCGTGTTCGCGGGCAGCGCGCTGGCCAGCGGCGCCGGTCTGGGTCTGCTCGCCGCGCCGCCGGATCAGACGGGGCCGGCGGTCCGGATGGCGACGGCCGGCGCCGCGCTGGAGCTGTACGGATCGCACCGCGTCGAGCACCGGTTGGGGCTGCTCAGCGAGCCGTACCGGACCGGAACGCCGGGGCGGCTGCTGCGGTCCGGCCGGGTGCTGACCGCGGCCGGGGTGGCCGGCGCGTTGCTCGGCCGGCGCAGCCGCGTCGTGTCCGCGCTGTCCGGTGTCGCTCTGCTGGCCGCGTCGGTGGCGACCCGGTTCGGCATATTCCACGGCGGCGTCGCCTCCGCCCGCGATCCGAAGTACACCGTCGTGCCTCAACGGGCCCGCCTCGACCAGCGTGAAAGGGACGCTTCTTGACGCGTCCGGCGTGACGGGGTCCCCGGTCAACACCAGAGTGTCGGTGGTCACTGGCATCATCGCGGCCACCTTCCAGTTTGGACCAGCAGGGGAGACCGCGTGGACGATGGCCGCACCGACTTCGACTTCATCTTCGGCCGGTGGCGGGTACGCAACCGCAAGCTGCGCGACAACACCGACCCGGACTGCACCGAGTGGATCGAGTTCGACGCGACGACGCACGCCGAACCGATCCTCGGCGGCCTCGGCCACGTCGACCGCATCTGGGCCGAGGCGCCGCCCGGCGAGGAGCCGTTCGAGGGCTACACGCTGCGCCAGTTCGACCCGCGGGCGCGGGTGTGGCGGATCTGGTGGGCCTCCAGCCGGCGGCCCGGTCACCTCGACCCGCCCGTCGAGGGTGCCTGGCGGGACGGCCGAGGCACCTTCGAGTGTGACGACGTGATCGGCGGGCGGCCGGTGCGGGTGCGGTTCGAGTGGACCAACGACGGCCCGGACACCGCCCGCTGGCAGCAGTCGTTCTCCTACGACGGCGGGCAGACCTGGCGGGTCAACTGGGTGATGGACCACTTCCGCCTGGCCGGTTGACGATCCGGTGGGCCTCCCGCCGATCCTGACGGATGCCCACCGGCGCCGCGAGGAGTGCCCGAGCGGCCGATGCGCCAGCACGCCCATCTGCAGGAGGGTGACGACACGAGCACCGTCGGTTCAACCACCGCGACGAAGGAGCCCGATGGACGCCCTGAGAAGGACCTCGCTGGCCGCCGGCGGGTGCTACGTGCTCACCTTCGTCTCGATCCCGACCGTCGGCCTGTACGGCCCGGTGCACGACGCGGACTACATCGTCGGCACCACCTCGGAAACCCCGGTCGTCGTCGGCGGCGTTCTTGAGATGATCGTCGCCCTCGCCTGCATCGGCACCGCCGTCGTGCTGTACCCGGTGCTCAAACGGCAGGGCGAAACCCGGGCGCTGGGCTTCGTCAGCGCCCGGGTTCTCGAAGCCGCCGGCATCCTCGTCGGCGTCGCCAGCCTGCTGACGGTGGTGGCCCTGCGGCCGGCCGAATCCGGGGCGGACGCCCTGGTCACCGGGCGGGCGCTGGTCGCCTTCTACGACTCGGTCTTCCTGCTCAGCCAGGGCTTCCTGCCGGCGGTGAACGCCCTGCTGCTGGGGTCCCTGCTCTACCAGTCGCGCCTGGTGCCGCGGGTGCTTCCCGCGCTCGGGCTCGTCGGGGCGCCCCTGCTCGTGTTCTCCGACGTCGGCGTGCTGTTCGGCCTATGGGACCGGCTGTCCCCGGGGACGGCGATCGCGGCTCTCCCCATCGCGGCCTGGGAGTTCTCGCTGGGCGTCTACCTCATCGTCAAAGGCTTCCGACCCCTGCCCGAGGACGGGCAGAGGTCGGACCTCACCGTCGTTCAGCAGGGGCAGACGGCGTAGTGGAGCCAGGGACTGTCGATGGACAGGATAACTCTGGGGGTGGAGCTGGTGTCCCAGACCTTGACCCTGGCCTTGGCGACACCGTTGGGAAAGTCCTCCCAGATCATGCGGGTGAGCGCGTCGGTCCGGGTGCCGCATGACAGCTTGCTGGTCGAATGCCGCTCCTCCAGGCTGTTGTTGACCAGGTACACCCGCCAGTAGCCGCAGTTCGACGGTTTCTTGTACAACCATCCCTGCGCGGAGAACCGGGCACCGTCCGTGAAGACGCAGACATCTGCCTCGAAGCCGTTCCCCACATACGTCGGCTCCCGACACTCCCGCCACCACTCGGCCGCAGAGGCCGGAGACGACGGGACCAAGGCGATGCCGAGGGTGAGGATCAGGCTGCCCAGCATGGCCGACAGCCGGCCGGCCATGGGCATCCGGTGACGCTGTCGGGCTCTGCCGGCCGGGATCGGTTGAGTCTCGCCCTGGCTGGTCGGACTGGTACCACGCTCCACTGTGTCCCCTTTCCACCGGCGGTCGCCGGCCCACTGGCGATAGGTAACCATCGTTCGATGGCAGCCGATACCTCCCGCGGAGGGATCTTGATCTACCACCTGGGGGGTATGGACCCGGCCGGAAGTCGTCGGCCGCCGGGCGGGCCGGCGACCGGTGTGATTAGGTGAGCCACGGAGGCGTTCAGGTGGCTGGTGCCCCTCCCGGTCTTCAAAACCGGTGCGGCCCGGGATCCGGGCCGGGCGGGTTCGATTCCCGTCCGCCTCCGCCAATGGAGGGATCCACCGGGGCCGGGTCCGGACGCGCGGACCCGGCGACCCGACGGCACCGAGAACGCGGAGGGAACGCGCATGGAGGACCCGCGCCGGCACATTCCGCGTACCGACGTGGTGCTTGCCGATCCGCGGCTCAGCACTCTCGCGGCCAGCGCGGGTCCGGCGGCGGTCAAGGCTGCGGTGACCGCCGCGCAGCGGCGGGTCCGGCTCGGCGAGATCGCCCCCGATCAGGTGGCCGAGACGGCCGTCGCGGCGCTGACCGCCCCGGTCGACGGGCTGCGCCCGGTGCTCAACGCGACAGGCGTGCTGCTGCACACCAACCTCGGCCGGGCGGCGTTGTCGGCGGCGGCGGTGGACGCCTTGGTCGCCGCCGCCGGGCACACCGACGTCGAACTCGACCTGACCACCGGCCACCGGGCCCGGCGCGGACGGTCCACCCTGGCCACGCTGGCCGCGGCGGTGCCGGACGCCGGCGCGGTGCACGTGGTCAACAACGGTGCCGCGGCCCTGGTTCTCGCCGCCACGGCGCTCGCCGCCGGCCGGGAGATCGTGGTGAGCCGCGGCGAACTCGTCGAGATCGGGGACGGGTTCCGGCTGCCCGACCTGCTGGCCAGCACCGGCGCCCGGCTGCGTGAGGTGGGCACCACCAACCGCAGCACGGTGGCCGACTACGCGGCGGCGATCGGCCCGGACACCGGCTTCGTCCTCAAGGTCCACCCGTCGAACTTCGTCATCCACGGCTTCACCGCCACCCCCGGCGTCGCCGACCTGGCCACGCTGCCCGTGCCGCTGGTGGTGGACATCGGCTCCGGCCTGCTCGCCCCCGAACCGGCCCTGCCCGACGAACCCGACGCGGCCAGCACCCTGCGGGCCGGCGCCGCGCTTGTCACCGCCAGCGGCGACAAGCTGCTCGGCGGCCCGCAGGCCGGCCTGTTGCTCGGCGACGCGGCTCTGGTCGAGACGCTGCGCCGGCATCCGTTGGCCCGGGCGTTGCGGGTGGACAAGCTCACCCTCGCCGCGCTGCGGGCCACCCTGTACGGCCCCGAGCCGCCCATCCGGCGGGCGCTGCTCGCCGACCCGGCCGCGCTGCGTCGCCGGGTCGACCGGCTCCGCGACCGGCTGGCCGCCGCCGGGATCGAGGCCGAGGTGGTGTCGTCGGTCGCGGTCGTCGGTGGCGGCGGCGCACCGGGCGTCGAGCTGCCGTCGTGGGCGCTGTCGCTGCCCCGGCGGTACGCCGAGACGCTACGAACCGGGACGCCACCGGTGGTGGGACGGGTGGAACACGGCCGGCTGCTGCTGGACCCGCGCTGCGTGCCCGAGGACGCCGACCCCGACCTCGCCGAGGCGATCCTGCGTGCCGTGGGGACCGGCTGATGCCTTCGGCGCCGCCTGCCGTGGGAACCGGCTGATGCACGTCGTCGCCACCGCCGGGCACGTCGACCACGGCAAGTCCACGCTGGTCCGGGCGCTGACCAGGATGGAACCGGACCGCTGGGCCGAGGAACGCCGCCGGGGCATGACCATCGACCTCGGCTTCGCCTGGACGACGCTGCCGTCCGGGCGGACGCTCGCCTTCGTCGACGTACCCGGGCACGAGCGGTTCGTGCCCAACATGCTGGCCGGTGTCGGGCCGGTGCCGGCCGCGCTGCTCGTGGTGGCCGCCGACGAGGGGTGGATGCCGCAGTCGGCGGAGCACCTCGCCGCGCTGGACGCCCTCGGCGTCCGTCACGGACTGCTCGTCGTCACCCGCACCGACCTCGCCGATCCGGCGGCCGCCACCGAGCTGGCCCGGGAGGAGATCGGCGCGAGTTCGCTCGGCGCGGTCGAGGCGGTCGCGGTCAGCGGGCTGACCGGCGCCGGCCTGCCGGACCTGCGGGCCGCCCTGGACCGGCTGGTCGCCGGCCTGCCGATCCCGGATCCGGCGGCGCCGGTGCGGCTGTGGGTGGACCGGTCGTTCAGCATCCGGGGGAGCGGCACCGTGGTCACCGGGACGCTCGGCGCGGGCCGGTTGCGGGTCGGCGACGAGTTGGAGTTCGCGGGCCGGCGGGTGCGGGTGCGCGGGCTCCAGTGCCTCGGCGCCGCGGTGGACGAGGTCGCGGCGGTCGCCCGGGTCGCGGTCAACCTGCGGGGGATACGCCGAGACGAGGTACGCCGCGGCGACGCCCTGCTCACCCCCGGGCGGTTCGCCCCGGCCGACGTGCTGGACGTCCGGATCACCGGCGAACCGGCCGGCACGCTGCCCGCCGAACTGACCCTGCACGTCGGGTCGGCCGGCGTGCCGGTGCGGGTCCGCCCGCTCGGCCCGGACACCGCCCGGCTGCGGCTGGCCCGGCCACTGCCATTGCGGGTCGGTGACCGGGCGCTGCTGCGCGATCCGGGTCGGCGGTTCGTGGCCGGCGGGGTGACCGTGCTGGACGTGGCGCCGCCGGCGCTCACCCGCCGTGGCGCGGCGGTCGCCCGAGCGGCGGTGCTGGCCGGGCTCGACGGACGGCCCGACCTGGCCTCGGAGTTGCGCCGCCGCGGGCTGGTCGAGCGCACCGACCTGGACCGGATGGGGATTCCGGCGTCCGGGGCGCCGGTCGCCGGCACCTGGTACGCCGACCCGGACCACTGGTCCGCGCTGCGTTCCCGACTGGTCGAGGAGACCCGGCGGCATCTCGCGGCGCGGCCCCTTGATCTCGGCGTACCGGTGGAGACCCTGCGTCGACGGCTCGGCCTGCCGGACCGGGCACTGGTCGAGGCGCTGGTGGCCGAGCCGCCGGTGGTGGACGCGCGGGTCGGGGCGTCGGAGGGACCGGCGCTGCGGCTGGTCGAGGGCCGGGTGGTGCCGGCGGGGGACCGATCCGGCCTGCCGACGCCGTTGGCCGGGGCGGTGCGTCGGTTGACCGCCGACCTGGCCGACCATCCGTTCCGCGCGCCGGAGGCGGCCCGCCTCACCGAGTTGGGGTTCGGACCGCGGGAGATCGGAGCCGCGGTGCGCGCCGGGGCGGTGCTCCGGCTCGCCGACGCGGTCCTGCTGCTGCCGGACGCGCCGGAGCGGGCCGTCCGGGTGCTCGCCGGTCTGCCGCAACCCTTCACGCTCAGCGCCGCCCGGCAGGCGCTGGGCACCACCCGGCGGGTCGCCGTACCGCTGCTGGAACTGCTCGACGGGCGTGGGGTGACCCGGCGACACCCGGACGGGACACGGGTGCTCGCCCCTTCCCGCTCGATCTAGGGCAGATGGTAGCTGTTTGATGTCCGATCACGACCATCTGCCCTAGATCGCGAGCGTCGGCGCGGCCCGGCATCAGTCCGGCTGCAGGCTGTCCAGCTCGATCTTCTGGTACATCAGCCAGCGGGCCAACGCGGGCAGCCCGAGCAGCCACAACGGTGCCGACTCGGTCGTGCCGTTCGTGGCGTAGATGGCGAACCGCAGGTCCGGTGCCCGGTACGCCTCGATGCGCCAGCGGTGGTAGCTGTCCCGCCACACCGCCGCCGGGTCACCCATGTCCGCCGGGTCCTCCATGGCCCAACGGTAGGACCCCTCCGGAGCGCCCGAGGCCGTTCGCCGGGACCGGGACCGCGGCCGCCCCACCGCTCATCCCCGGGCAGCGGGACCTTCGCGCTCGGTCGGCGAGAACGGGGCACCGGGTGGCGGTTTCACGTTCCGCTGCGCTCGGTGCCACCTGTCATCTAGTTTGCCAAACGTGAATAATAAGGGATTTCGCGCGGTTTTGTCGATCCTGGCCGGGCTCGCGGTGATCTACCTCGGCAGCGGGCAGGAGGACGGATCGCACCAGGTGACAAATGCCCTGCTCGTCATCGGCGGCCTGGCCGGGTTGATCGTCTGGAACCTGACCAGACCCACCACCAACAAACCGGTGAGCTGACGCCTGGTCACCGTCCGGCATCGGCAAGGGACCGTTCCCTGCCCAACGTCGCGGCGTCCTCGCCGGCCAGCGACGACCGGATCAGCGCGGCGGCCAACCGGGGCACGTCGACCGGCCGCACCAGGGCAGCCAGCGCGTTCGGGTCGGTGGGCAGCCGCAGGCGTTTGGCGCCGGACACGGCGCGGCGATCGAGAAACGGCCGGACATCGGACCAGACGCCCTGCACCTCGCGGAGGAAGATGTCCGCCCCGGTGGGCCCGATACCGGGGAACGCGGTCAGCTCCCGGCGTACCGCCGCCGGGTTCGCGCCGGTCTCCCGGTGCAACCGGCGCAGGTCCCCGTGCCAGCGGTCGGCGCAGAGCCGGGCACCGTCGCCAAGCATGGTGGCGGTGCGCTCGTCGTACCGCCGGTAGTGGCCACGTCCCAGCGCGTCCACCCGGTCCTGCCAGGTCGCCTTGAGCATCGCGGCGGGGGTGCGGCAGCCGGCGGCGAACAACTCCCGCGCGGCGGCGACACCCACCCCGGCCCGGATCCGGGTGCTCAGCAGCGTGGCCAGCACCAGCAGCTGGTAGAGGGGCCCGGGCCGATCCGCCAGCTGGATGCCGGCCTCCTCGGCATACGTGCGACCGTGCCGGTCGAGCAGGTTCGTCACGATCGTCCGCTTGTCGACTGTCATGATCGCTCCATCCCTGATTCCGGGTGCGCGGACCGGCCGGTGCGACGGTCCGGCGGCCGCGGGCGAGCCAACCCTGGTCGAACGAATGCCGGCTCGGGGCGGCGGGTAACCGGGGGCGAGGACGGAAGGAGTTCCGCCATGCCCAATGTGCAGCAGCCCGAGATGCGACGTAATGGCCTGAACCCGACGGTTCAGGACAGCCGGGAACCAGCTCCGGGTGATCGTCCCGGCCAGCGCGGAGGCGGCGGCCGACCCGTACCCCGGGAGCAGGTCTCCCCGCACGGCCCGAACGGACGGCCGGTGACCCGTCGCCGCTGACCACACCGGCTCCAGGACCCGTCACACCCGCTCCAGAGTGGTCGCGGCCACCAGGCCGTAGGCCAGATGGGGCACGACGTCTGAGAGCCAGTCGGTGACGCTCCAGCTCCGCGGGTCGGTCACCCGGAGCACCGTCATCGGCGTGTCGGCGCCGACAAGCGCTCCCGCGCCCAGCAGTGTCGCGGCCACCGGCAGCGGCATCCGGCGCCGAACCAACACGGCGTAGCCCACCGCGGTCGCCACGCCGGAGAGATGACCCAGGATCGGCCCGAGGCCCGCGCGGCGGTTCGCCGCCCGGTCCTCGGGCCCGAGCCACAGGTGGGTGGCGCCGGCCAGCCGCCGTACCGTCTCGTCCGGAGTCCCGCTCGACGGTCGCCCTCGCAGGGCCATGTCCAGGTACGTCACGACGTTCAGCGCCGCGCTACCGGCGAGCCCGGCCAGCACGCCGGCCAGCAGCCGATGCCCGGTGTCCGCGGCGCGCCGTCCCGCCAGCCAACCGCCGCCCGCCGATGCCCATCCGCCACGCAGCAGCGGGCCGGCCATCGCCCGGCGCAGGCCGGAAGCGGGTACGCCGCGGGCGAGCGTCGTGGTCATCACGACTTCCGCTCGCCGGGTCCGCGTTCGCCCTGGGGACCGAGTCCGCGCTCACCCCGGACGAATCCGCGCTGCCCCCGGGCGTCCTGCAGGACCCGGTTGGCCACCTCGTCGGCGTCCTTGTCGACGGCCTGGCCGGAGTTTTCCAACCCTTTGCGCAGCCGTGACCGTTGAGTGTCGTACTTCTTGCTCCCTGGCCGTGGTCCGGGCATGTCGGTGCCTCCCTCACGCTCGACGTGCGCCCCGGGGTCAGGGCGGACTACCCGTGCGGAGGGCCGTCATGCGCCATCGGCGCGATGACCGTGGGGCACTCGGCGTGATGGAGCACGGCCTGGGACACCGAGCCGAGGATGAGCCCGGCCAGGCCGCCCCGGCCACGGGCGCCGATGACCAGCAGTTGGGCGCGGGCGGATTCCTCGATCAGCGTGGGTGCGGCCCTGCCGTGCGCCACTCGCCGGATCATCGGTACGTCCGGATAGCGGTCCTGCCACGGCGCCACCGCCTCGGCGACCCGGCGGTCCTCCTCGGCGCGCAATGACTCGGTGTCGTAGACCAGCGGCATCATGTCGCCGGGACCGGTGGACCGGGGATGCCGGAAGGCGTGCACGGCCCGCAGCTCGGCGCCGCGCACCGCGGCCTCCTCCACGGCGACGGCCAGCGCTCGCTGCGAGGTTTCCGAGCCGTCGACCCCGACCACCACCGGTCCGGGGTGCTCGGTGCCCCGGGCCACCAGCACCGGCGAGGCGGCGTACGAGGCGGTCTGCAGCGCGATCGACCCGAGCAGCAGGCTGGCGAACCCGCCGAGGCCGCGGTCGCCGATCACCACGAGACAGGCGTCGCAACTCTCCTTGATGAGCACCGCCGCCGGCTGACCGTCCACGATCTCCCCGTCCACCGGTACGTCCGGGGCAGCCCGGCGGGCCTCGGCCAGGGCGTCCGCGACGATCCGCTCGGCCTGATGCCGCAGCCCGCCTTCCTCCGGCCCGGCGGGTGGTGGCCGCACGTCGACGTGCATGGTGGGCCAGACGAACGCGTGCACGACCCGCAGCGGCCGTCGCCGGCGCCGCGCCTCGGCGGCGGCGAGTTCGATCGCCCGACGGGAGTCCGGCGATCCGTCCACCCCGACCACCACCGCGGCGTGCCTGTGTCCGTCCACCTTTCCACTATCCCTATCGCGGGCTGTGGCCTGCGGCGATACCGGAAACGAGGCTCGTCGGCCACCGACCGGGCTGCCGCGGGCTGGTCCGCGCCGTATGCTCTTTGCCCAACGGCAATGAACGGGTGGGAGGGCATGATCGACCAGACCGGTACGGTCACCGCCCACCCGCAGGGCTCGGGGTCGCGCCCGGCAGTCGAGCCCCGCCGTGGTGGTGCCTGCCCGGTGCGGAGCGCGACCACCGTCGCGCCACCGGTCCGGGATCCGACACCTGTACGGACAGGCGGCCCGGCTCGGGCCGCGAGGTCGCGGTCGAGGCGGTTGGTACGGTGATGCGAGAATTGTGGGACTATCGCGATGATGTCGGCGTACACGACCGTGTCGTCGATGTTCGTCCCCGACGGCCGGTTACCCCAGCGGTGCGGTCGAACCGGTGACGGCGGCCGTGCCGAGTCGCGCTGACGGCACCATGAACAACAACTCAGAGGACAGCCGGATGGATCGACCTCCGACCCTCGCCGAGTCGGTCGAGGCGGCAGCCGAAACCCTCGTCGGCGTGCTCGAAGCGGCGCGGACCAGGCATCCGTCCCCGGTGTCACCGACCCAGCTTCGGGTGCTCTCCCTGATCAACAGTCGGCCGGTCACAAACGTGAACACGCTCGCCGAACTGCTGCACGTCGTGCCGTCGTCGGCCAGCCGGTTGTGTGACCGACTGGAGGCCATCGGGTTGGTGTGCCGGGTGGTCGACCAGCGGGACCGCCGCGAGGTCCAGCTGCGGTTGACCGGCGCGGCCCGCACGCTGCTTGACGAGTTGCGGGACCAGCGCCGAGCGGCGCTGGAGACGGTGCTGGTCCGGATGCCCGTCCGCGCCCGTGAAGAACTGCTGTCGGCACTTGTCGCCTTCGGCGAGGCGGCGAACTCCGCGGAAGTTCCGGAGCAGCGCGCCCGGACCGCGTAGTCGTCTGTCGACGCTGACCCCTCCGGCCCGCGCGCCCGTCGTCGTTACAGCACAGCCTCCTAGGATGCTGTACGCGGAGTGGCGCGCCTCACCCGCCAACCGCGACCACGCGGCATCACCGCCGGTGAGAGGCCTGAGAGGGCGTCGCGGCGTGGCGCGTCGCGAATCGTCAAGATCGACTAAGGCCCGCTATAGTTCGCATCTGGCAGCCCGACCGCGGAGGTTCCCGCAACCAACCGGCTGCCGTCGTGTGCCACGCCGGGAGACCGGGGACGCGCGGTCCCACCGCCGCCGGGTACACCCTGGACGAACGTGCCGTGGAGGGAGGTCCGGTGTCACGTCGGCCGGCGCGGGCCTCGGCGCCCCAGCCACCCGCCGACGCCACCGTCCGCCCGGGGCGGGGAGGCGTCCTCACCATCCCCAACCTGATCAGCTTCGCCCGGTTGGCCGGCGTACCCTTCTTCCTCTACCTGCTGCTGGGGCGCCGGGCCGACATCGCCGCCGTGGTGGTACTCGCCATCGGCGGCAGCACCGACTGGGTGGACGGTTGGATCGCCCGCCGGATGGGCCAGGTGAGCCGGCTCGGCGAGCTGCTCGATCCGCTGGCCGACCGGCTCTACATCCTGGCCACCCTGCTGGGATTCACGCTGCGCGAGGTGGTTCCGTGGCAGTTCACCGTGGCCCTGCTCGCCCGTGAGGTGCTGCTCGGCGTGCGGCTGCTGGTGCTGCGGGGTTACGGCTACGGCCCGCCGCCGGTGACGTACCTCGGGAAGACCGCCACCTTCACGTTGCTCGCCGCCTTCCCGGTGTTGCTGCTCGCGGCCGCCGCGCCCGGCACCGCCGCGGTGGCGTCGCCGATCGGCTGGGCGCTGGCCTGGTGGGGGCTGGTGCTCTACTGGGCCGCCGGGGTGCTCTATCTGGTGGAGGCGGTCGGACTGATCCGGCTCGCCCGGACCGCCCGACCGCGGGAGGTCGGATGACCGAGCGCCGACGGCAACCGTCCGACCTGGGACGGGCGCGGGTGTACACCCCCGACTTCCTCACCGAACTGTTCCGCAATCCGCTCGAACCCGGGTACGCCGACGCGGCCCGGCGACGGGCCGACGGTGGCCGGAGCGGGTCCGGTCCGACCGCCCGCACGATCAGCCTGGTCGTGCTGGTGGTGGTCGGATTCCTGTTCGCGGTCGCCTACCGCCAGACGATGGCCGACGAGCCGAGCCGCAGCAAGGCGCGCGCCGGGCTGGTTCAGCAGATCACCGAGCGCGAGCAGGAGAACGACCGGTTGGCCGAGCGGGCCGATGCCCTGCGGCTCGAGGTGACCCGGCAGCGGGCCGCCGCGCTCGGCGACACCGAGGCCGCCCGGCTGCGCGACCTGGAGGCGGTCACCGGACTCGGTCGGGTCCGCGGTGACGGGGTGGTGGTCCGGGTCGCGGACGCCCCGGACGAGGAGGACGCGGTGACGGGGGAGCGCGGGCCGAACCTGGGCAAGATCCTCGACACCGATCTGCAGAACATCGCCAACGCCCTCTGGGCATCCGGGGCGGAGGCCGTCTCGATCAACGGGCAACGGCTGACGGCGACCTCCACGATCCGTCTCGCCGGCGATGCCATCCTTGTCGACTTCCGGCCGGTGACCAGCCCGTACGAGGTCTCGGCGATCGGGCCGGACCGGATGCTGGACCGCTTCTCCGGCAGCGGGGCGGCGGCCACCATGCGGGCCGTCGCCGACCGGTACGGTGCGGCGTTCGGGACGAAGCGAGCCGACAACCTGGTCCTTCCGGCGGCCAGTCAGCCGCGCCTGCGCCACGCCGAACTGCCTCCCGCACCGTCCCCGACCGCGGGGGTCGGGAGTTCGTCCACCCACAGCCCCACATCCACCCCTTCCGGAGGCGGCCGATGATCGCTGTCCTGGCGCTGATCGCCGGCGTGCTGCTCGGCGTCGTGCTCGACCCCACAGTGCCGGCGGCGCTGCAGCCGTACCTGCCGATCGCCGTGGTCGCGGCGCTGGACGCCGTCTTCGGTGGTGTCCGGGCGAAGCTGGACCGCATCTTCGACGACAAGCAGTTCGTCATCTCGTTCATCTCGAACGTGCTGGTCGCCGGGGTGATCGTCTATCTGGGCGACCAGTTGGGCGTGGGCGGGCAGTTGTCGACCGGCGTGGTGGTCGTGCTGGGGGTGCGGATCTTCGGAAACGTGGCGGCGATCCGCCGGCACCTGTTCCGGGCGTAGGTTGGACGGCGATGAGCACGCAGCATGAGGACACCGGCACCGGCTGGCCACAGCCGGACGAGCCGCCGTCGCCCGCCGTCCCGCCGGACCCCCGGCCGGACGCGCCGCCGGCTGACGGCGTTCCGCCGGGACCGGACCGCGCCGCCGAGCCGGCCGTTGACCGGCCGCCGGCCGAGCCCGAGCCGGCCGGTGGTGGCGCGGCGGACGACGCCGGGCCAGGTCCCGCCGGGTCGGCGGAGGTGGTTCCGCCGCAGGACGAGGCGACCGTACGGCTGGACCGGTCGGACACCGACGTGTCCGGCCCCCACGACGAGGAGACGGTGCGGCTGGGCCCGCCGACGGCCGGCGCGCTTCCGGCTCGGGACCAGAGTGTGCGGGACTGGCCCGCGGACGCCACGGGCGGTCCGCCGGCCGGTGACGCGCCCGGCAGCGGCCGGGATCGCGCCGGACCGCACCGGCCCAGCGCCGCCGGCGTGATGATCGTCGTCCTGCTGGCGCTGCTCGGGTTCACCCTGGTGGTGCAGCTCAAGAACAACTCCACCGATCCGGCGCTCGGCGCCACCCGGCAGGAGGACCTGGTGCGGATCCTGTCGGACCTGGAGGCCCAGCAGCAGCGGCTGCAACAGGACGTCACCGAGCTGGAGGACAGTCAGCGACAGCTGACGTCCGGCGCGGAGGGCCGCCAGGCCGCGCTCGAGGAGGCGACCCAGCGGGCCGACGAGCTGGGTCTGCTGGCCGGGACGTTGCCTGCCCGCGGCCCGGGGCTCAGTGTGCGGTTCGTCCCGGGAGACGAACCGATCGAGGCGTCCGCCCTGCTCGACGCGGTGCAGGAGCTGCGCGGCGCGGGTGCCGAGGCGATGGAGATCACCGGCGGCGACGGGCCGGCGGTACGCATCATCGCGTCGACCTACTTCGTGGACTCCGACGGGGGCGTGGACGTGAGCGGGCGCCGGTTGTCGGGCCCCTACACGATTTCGGTGATCGGTGATCCGGAGACGATGCGGACGGCGTTGAACATTGCCGGCGGGGTGGTCGCGAGGGTGAAGGGCGACGGCGGTAACGTGATCGTCAACGAGCGCGAGGTGATCGACATCGAGGCTCGGAGCAACGCGCCCGATCTGAAGTACGCGCGCCCGGTTTCCTGACCGGGCGCGCGTCGGTCCGGTCCATCCGGCACCGAATCAGTACGACGACGAAGGACACGTCTGGTGATTCCTGAGGACCTGCGGTACACCGCCGAGCACGAGTGGGTCGGCGGAGATGGCAGCGGCCCGGTGCGGGTGGGCATCACCCACTTCGCCCAGGACGCGTTGGGTGACATCGTCTACGTTCAGCTGCCCGACGAGGGAGCGTCGGTCGAAGCCGGCCAGTCGTTGGGCGAGGTGGAGTCGACCAAGAGCGTGTCCGAGATCTACGCGCCGCTGTCCGGCACGGTGGTGCGGCGCAACGACCAGTTGGCCGACGCGCCGGAGACGATCAACACCGATCCGTACGGGGCGGGTTGGCTGATCGAAATCGAGGTTTCTGATCCGGCGACGCTGGACGGGTTGCTCAGCCCGACGGCGTACCGGGAACTCACCGAAAGCTGATGCCGGCCGCGGCCGCAAGGTCGCGTCCGCGCGTCCGGTTGCCCTGCATTTCGGCGCTGGCTAGGCTCGCCCAGTCGACCGAAGACCCAATAGTTGCGCGTTGCGGAAATGCCTTTCCGGGCACGGGGAGCCAGCCGCCGGGCCGGTGATAGCCCGGCGGCCACACCCGCCATTACCCGACGCCGACCGAAACAGATCCGTGAGGTGGTCCAATGACGCGCCCAGACGACGAGTTCCCCCCACTCGACGTCACGTCGACGCTCAATCTCGGTTCACTTGACGAAGTGCTGGAGGGGCCCGACGCCGACGTCGTGCCGAGCCGGATGTCCGGTTCGCTGCCCCCGGGGATGGCACTGCTCGTCGTGCGGCGTGGCCCGAATGCCGGTGCACGGTTCCTCCTGGACCACGATGTGACCACGAGCGGCCGGCACCCGGACAGTGACATCTTCCTCGACGACGTGACCGTGTCACGGCGGCACGCCGAGTTCCACCGGGACGGCGGCACCTTCACCGTGCGGGACGTGGGCAGCCTGAACGGCACCTACGTCAACCGGGAGCGGGTGGAGGCCGCCACCCTGAGCAACGGGGACGAGGTGCAGATCGGCAAGTTCCGGCTGGTCTTCATCGCGGGGCCGCGTCCGGAGGAGGAGGCCTTCCGGGGGTGAGCGACCGTGCTGCGGCCGCGTCCCCCGACGGTCGTGTCCCGCGCTCGGACGGTCGCGCCCACCCACTGATGAGCATCGGTGAGGTGCTGGCTCAGCTGCGGGTCGAGTTTCCGGACACGACGATCTCCAAGTTGCGGTTCCTGGAGGCGGAGGGTCTGGTGGAGCCGCGGCGGACGCCGTCCGGGTACCGCAAGTACAGCTGGGACGATGTGGACCGGCTGCGGTTCGTCCTCACCGCGCAGCGGGACCAGTACCTTCCGCTGCGGGTGATCCGGGAGCAGTTGGCCGCCCGGGACGCCGGCGACGAGGTGACCCGGCCGCGGCCGGCGTTGGTGGCGGTGGGGCCCTCCGGCGAGGTGCCGGGTCAGTCCGTCGAGGGTGCGCTGGACGGTGCCGAGGTCCGGCTGGACCGGACGGACCTGCTCACCCGCAGCGGCCTGGATGCCGCGACGTTCACCGAGTTGGAGCGGCTCGGCATCGTCGTGTCCACACCGCCGGGGTGGTACGACTCGGACGCCCTGATCATCGCCCGGGCGGTGGCCGGGTTGGCGGAGTACGGGCTGGAGCCGCGTCACCTGCGGGCCTACCGGACGTCGGCGGACCGGGAGGTGGGGTTGTTCGCGCAGCTGGTGGCGCCGCTGGCCCGGCAGAGTGATCCGGCGGCGCGGGCCCGGGCCGCGGAGACGGCGCGGGAGTTGGGCGCGTTGTCGCAGCAGTTGCACGCGGCGCTGGTCCGGGTCGGGCTGCGTACGGCGCTGGGGCGTTGACCGGGTCCGGAGGCCACCGGGCGCCGTAACCGCCGGGGTGGGAAGCCCGGTCCTGCCCGTCACGGGCCTGACCCGGGTGGTGCGGTGCGGCAGCGCCTGGTTCACCCGGCCGGCGGTGCCGTCGACTGGTGAGGTCGTGGCGTCGGGCCGGTACGTCGACGCGGTGCGTCGTCGCCGTCCCGGATGTCGCGGCGCCGCCCCGGTGATCGAGTCAAAGATCTTCGGTCGGGGGCGTGCCGTAGGCTTCCGGGGGTAAGCCGTTCGAGCACGGTGGACCGGGCAACGTGCCGGCGGCGGTCCTGCTGTGGCCCGTGTACCGTGCAGGGATGGGCGGACCCGGCCGGTAGGTGGGGGTTCCGCCACGCGGGGACGGGACGGCGACAGACGACGACACGGAGGCGGCGGTGCGTGAGCTGAGCGTGGTCGGGGTTCGGGTGGAGCTGCCCACGAACCAGCCGATCGTCCTGCTCAGGGAGGTCGATGGGGACCGGTACCTGCCGATCTGGATCGGCGCGGTGGAGGCCACCGCGATCGCCTACGAGCAGCAGGGGGTCAAGCCGGCCCGGCCGCTGACCCACGACCTGCTGCGGGACATCCTGGCGGCGGTGAAGGCGCCGCTGCGCGCGGTGGAGATCACCGAGCTGAAGGAGAACATCTTCTACGCCGACCTGCTGATCGGTGACGACCTGCGGGTCTCGGCCCGGCCGAGTGACTCGATCGCGTTGGCGTTGCGCGTCGGGGCGCCGATCCGCTGTGCCGACGAGGTGCTCGCGGAAGCCGGCATCGTCATTCCCGATGAGCAGGAGGACGAGGTGGAGAAGTTCCGGGAGTTCCTGGAGCAGGTCCGCCCGGAGGACTTCGCCGGCTGATCCGGCGCGCTGGCGAGTCCGGCTCGCGCGGTGTACTCGCGTCTGGCGGCGTGTCGCGCCCTTTCGTGCGGGGTTCCACGCCGAGAGCGCTATAGGGTTGCCTTCGTCGAGGGGTGACTCGTCCCCGTTACCGGGGATGGCACCGCAGCGCGGGGAGGTTGTCCGGATGCATGAGCCACAGGATCCCGATCCGGTTGGCGCAGCACGCGGCGAGGGCGGCGTGGAGGGACCGGACGGCACGGCGGCGCACGACGGGCCGGTGGGCTATCGAGGCGTGACAGCCTGCCACGGAGTGGGGATCAGTTACCGCCAGCTCGACTACTGGGCACGCACCGCTCTGGTGGTGCCGAGTGTGCGGGACGCGTCGGGGTCGGGCACCCAGCGGCTCTACTCGTTCCGCGACCTGGTCGTGCTCAAGGTGGTCAAGCGGCTACTGGACGCCGGCGTCTCGCTGCAGAACATCCGTCGGGCGATCGAGACGTTGCGGTCCCACGGTGTGGAGGATCTGGCGGGCATCACCCTCATCTCCGACGGCACCACCGTGTACGAGTGTCGTTCGCCCGAGGAGGTGGTCGACCTGTTGCAGGGCGGCCAGGGCGTGTTCGGCATCGCGATCGGCGGCGCGTTCAAGGAAATCCAGGGCTCGCTGTCGCACCTGCCGGCGGAGCCGGCCGGTGAGGCGGTTCCCAGCACGCCTGCGGTGGACGACGACGCCGAGGTGGGCGACGAGTTGGCGGCGCGACGGGCCCGTCGACGGGCGGGCTGAGCGGGTCGGCACCGCACGGGCCCGTCGACGGGCGGGCTGAGCGGGTCGGCACCGCCCGCCGGAGCGTCGGCTAACCGGCGACGCCGACCGCGTGCCGGATGGTGTCCGGCTGTTCGAGCAGGGCCAGCATCGCGACGGCGAGATCTTCCCGGGTGATCCGGCCGCGGCCGCGGACCGATGCCTCCATAGCGGTGCGGTAGCGGCCGGTGGCCGAGCCGTTGGTCAGCATCGGTGGTCGCGACGGTCCAGTCCAGGTCGTCGGCGTCGCGTAGCAGGGGCTTCCATGGTCCGCAGGTCCTCGTAGTGGGGGGTTAACAACTGCGGGCCGAGCAGCGGGGTGGCCGGGTGCGTCCGGACGCCGACGCGGACGCGGCGGCCTCGCTGTTGCTCGGCGCCTGCCTGCACCACGCGGTGTTGAGCAGCTTCGCCGAGCGGCCGACGCCAACCGCGCAGTTGGCGGATCGGGCCCGGGCACTGGCCGAGGTGCTCGCCGCCGGGCTGCGCCCGACTGACTGAACGCTCACCCGGCCACTGTGGATGCCCGGCCGACTCCGCCAGCTCCGCCACCCCCGCCGCTCCGTCGGTAGGCCCGCCGGTCCCGTCAGCGGGACCGCGCCACCCGGACGGAAACCGTGTGCTGGTTCACATGCCACCTGCGCGAAGATGCCGTGACTTGCAGCGATGTCGGTCGTTAAAAAAATCGGGCTATCAGCGTCGACATGCGCGAGTGCGAGCATGATGCGGCGGCACCTGGCCAGCCCCAATAAGGTCCGATACCCGACAGCACGGTTATGTCGTGGCGGTGTCCCCCCCTCCGCCATTCCCCCTGAAACCCGTCGGAAGGAACTCCCCTCATGAGCGACGCGACTGCTCCGATCGACAATGCCGCGCCGGCCGCCGCCGGCCCGACGCATTTCGAGCGGATCGGCGGCACGCCCGCCGTCAAGGCCGCCGTCGACCTGTTCTACGAGCAGGTGCTCGACGACCCGCAGCTGGCGCCGTACTTCGTCGACGTCAACATGCCGGAGCAGCGCCGGCACATGGTGCTGATGCTGACCCTGGTCCTGGGCGGACCCAACGCCTACACCGGCCGACCGCTGGACGAGGCGCACAAGCCGCTGAACATCCCCGGTGCCCACTACGAACTCGTCGGCGAATACCTGGTCCGCACGCTGCGCAAGCTCGACGTGCCGGCCGACGTCATCGACGACGTACAGGCCATTCTCGGTCAGGTGCGCGGCCAGGTTGTCTCCGACGGCGATCCGGTGGGCGCCTGAGCGTGGATGCCACTCGGCTCAAGCAGAGCTGGAACCTGGTGACCTCACACGGTGACCAGGTTCCGCTCTACTTCTACTCGACCCTGTTCCTCACCCATCCCGACGTGCGCGAGATGGTCCCGACCACCATGGCGGGCCAGCGGGACCGGCTCGTCACCGCGCTCGGGCACATCGTCTCCAATGTCGACCGCATCGACCAGATCAGCGGCTTCGTCCAAGGATCTCGGCGCCGATCACCGCAAGTTCGCCGTCCGGCCGGAGCACTATCCGGCTGTCGGTGAGGCACTGCCGGCCACGCTTCGGCATTTCGGCGGCGATCAGTGGACCGATGCCGGTCCGCGCCACCGATGGCGACGTCCCCGCTCACCGGCGCCGGTGGCCGCTCGCCGTCGGGGCCCTCGCTGAGGCAGCATGGACGCGTGACGGAACTGGCGGGGGCGCGCCTCGACGCGCTGGCGGAGCTGGTGGCCGGTGGCGATGTCGTGGTGCTCAGCGGCGCGGGACTGTCCACCGAATCGGGCATACCGGACTACCGGGGTCCGAGCGGTGCCGCGCGCCGGCACAGCCCGATGACGTACCAGACGTTCACCGGGGACCCCGTCGCCCGGCGCCGCTACTGGGCCCGCAGCCACCTCGGGTGGCGCATGATCGCCCGGGCGGCCCCGAACGACGGCCACCGGGCGGTGGCGCAGTTGCAACGCTCCGGCCGGCTCGCCGGGATCATCACGCAGAACGTGGACGGGCTGCACCAGGCCGCCGGGGCCCACTCGGTCGTCGAACTGCACGGCAGCCTCGACCGGGTGATCTGCCTGGCCTGTGGCGACGTGACCGCCCGGCAGGAACTGGACGCCCGGCTCCGGGCCGCCAACCCGCGCTTCACGGCGGCGGTCACCGCGGTCAACCCGGACGGTGACGTGGACCTGCCGGACGTCGAGATCGACCGGTTCCGCCCGGTGGATTGCCGCGACTGCGGCGGTCTGGTGAAGCCGGACGTGGTCTTCTTCGGGGAGACGGTGCCCGCGCCCCGGGTGCGGCACTGCTTCGACCTGGTGGAGCGGGCCCGGCTGGTCCTGGTTCTCGGCTCGTCGCTTACCGTGATGTCGGGGCGGCGGTTCGTGGTCCGGGCCGCCAAGCTCGGCATCCCGGTGGCGATCATCAATCAGGGGCCGACCCGCGGCGACGACCACGCCACCTTCACCGTCGGCGCGCCACTCGGCCAGGCCCTGCCCGACCTGGTCCGCCGAGCGACCCCCGCCCCGGCCCCGGCCTGACCCCCCGCCGTCGCTTCGATCATGAACGTACTCGGCATGTCGATCTCCCGAACGGCCGGTGACTTGATGATCGACCGGGACGGGCGGGTCGGCGCGGGACGACGTTCGCGCACGATCGGCGCGCTGGTAGCGTGGAGCGCGTCATACCACCCACGTGGGAGAGATCGCCCGGCACGCCGGGCGGCGCCGAAGGGGCAACTCCTCCCCGGAACCTCTCAGGCAGAAGGACCACGTGGGCAACGGCACTCTGAAGCGCGCGTCGTGGCGTGACAGAGGGGGAGGCCGATCCGTCGACCTCCCGGGAGTACGCGATGACCGTTCCGCAGTTCGTTGACCGGCACGTCGGTCCGGACGCCGCCGCCGAACGCCGGATGCTGGAGACCGTGGGTTTCGGCTCCGTCGACGAGCTGATGGACGCCGCGATCCCCGAGGTGATCCGCTGGCACGGCACCCTCGACCTGCCCCCGGCGGCCACCGAGGAGCAGGCGATCGCCGAGCTGCGCGCCCTGGCCGGCCGCAACCGGGTGGCCGTCCCCATGATCGGCCTGGGCTACCACGGCACCCACACCCCCGCGGTGATCCGCCGCAATGTGCTGGAGAACCCGGCCTGGTACACGGCGTACACCCCGTACCAGCCGGAGATCAGCCAGGGCCGGCTGGAGGCGCTGCTCAACTTCCAGACCATGGTCACCGACCTCACCGGCCTGACCACCGCGAACGCCTCCATGCTCGACGAGGGCACCGCCGCGGCCGAGGCGATGACTCTCGCCCGCCGCGCCGCCAAGACCACGAGCAACGTGTACGTCGTCGACGCCGACGCGCTGCCGCAGACCATCGCCGTCATCGGCACCCGCGCCGAACCGCTCGGCATCGAGGTGCGGGTGCTCGACCTGGCCACCGAGGAACTGCCGGCCGAGTTCTTCGGGCTGCACCTGCAGTACCCGGGCGCCTCGGGGGCGGTGCGGGACCACGCCCCGCTGGTCGAGGCGGCACACGCGGCCGGCGCGTTGGTCACCGTCGCCGCCGACCTGCTGGCGCTGGCCCTGCTGCGCCCGCCCGGCGAGATCGGCGCCGACATCGCCGCCGGCACCACCCAGCGGTTCGGGGTACCGATGGGCTTCGGCGGTCCGCACGCCGGCTACCTCGCGGTACGCGGCGGGCTGGAGCGGATGTTGCCGGGCCGGCTGGTGGGGGTGTCCCGGGACGCCGACGGCGCGCCCGCGTACCGGTTGGCGTTGCAGACCCGGGAGCAGCACATCCGCCGGGAGAAGGCGACAAGCAACATCTGCACGGCCCAGGTGCTGCTGGCCGTGATGGCCGGCATGTACGCGGTCTACCACGGCCCGGACGGGCTGCGCGGCATCGCGCGGCGGGTGCACGGCCGCGCCTACGGGTTGGCGGAGTCGCTGCGCGCGGCCGGGGTGCCGGTGGTGCACGAGCACTTCTTCGACACGGTGACGGTGCGGGTGCCGGGCCGGGCCGGGGAACTCGTCGACCGGGCCCGGGAGGCGGGGATCCTGCTGCGGCTGGGGGACGCCGACACGTTGAGCGTGAGCGTCGACGAGACGACGACCGACGCGACGATGGACACGCTGCGGGAGGTGCTCGGCGGGCAGGAGGTCGGCTGGGCCGGTTACGGCCCGCTGCCGGGGGTGCCGGACGGCCTGCTGCGGACCACCGATTTCCTGACCCATCCGGTGTTCCACGCGCACCGGTCGGAGACGGCGATGCTGCGTTACCTGCGCCGGCTGGCCGACGCCGACTACGCCCTGGACCGCGGCATGATCCCGCTCGGGTCGTGCACGATGAAGCTGAACGCCACCACCGAGATGGAGCCGGTGAGCTGGCCCGAGTTCGCCAACCTGCACCCGTACGCGCCGGCCGACCAGACCGCCGGCTACCGCGAGCTGATCGGTCAGTTGGAGACCTGGCTGGCCGAGTTGACCGGGTACGACGCGGTGAGTGTGCAGCCCAACGCCGGCTCCCAGGGCGAGCTGGCCGGGTTGTTGGCGATCCGTGGCTGGCACCGCGGCCGGGGCGAGGCGCACCGGGACGTCTGCCTGATCCCGTCGTCGGCGCACGGCACCAACGCGGCCAGCGCGGTGATGGCCGGAATGCGGGTGGTCGTGGTCGGCTGTGACGCCGAGGGCAACATCGACCTGGCGGACCTGGATGCCAAGATCGAGAAGCATCGGGACGCGCTGGCGGCCATCATGGTCACCTACCCGTCGACGCACGGGGTGTACGAGACCGGTATCGCCGACCTGTGCGCCAAGGTGCACGACGCCGGCGGCCAGGTGTACGTCGACGGGGCCAACCTCAACGCCCTGGTGGGGTTCGCCCGGCCCGGCCGGTTCGGCGCGGACGTGTCGCACCTGAACCTGCACAAGACGTTCTGCATTCCGCACGGTGGCGGCGGCCCGGGAGTGGGGCCGGTGGCGGTGCGCGCCCACCTCACCCCGTTCCTGCCCGGCGACCCGCTGGCCGCGGCCAGCGGTGACCAGAGCGGCGGTGACGTGGCGCGGCCGGTGATCTCGGCGGCGATGCACGGGTCGGCCGGCATCCTGCCGATCCCGTGGGCGTACCTGCGGATGATGGGCGCCGACGGCCTGACCCGGGCGACCGGCGTGGCGGTGCTGGCGGCGAACTACGTGGCGGCCCGGCTCCGTGGCCACTATCCGGTGCTGTACGCGGGGAACAAGGGCTTGGTTGCCCACGAGTGCATCCTCGATCTGCGGCCGTTGACCAGGGCGACCGGGGTGAGCGTCGACGACGTGGCGAAGCGGCTGATCGACTATGGCTTCCACGCCCCGACGATGTCGTTCCCGGTGGCCGGGACGCTGATGGTGGAGCCGACGGAGAGCGAGGATCTCGCGGAGCTGGACCGGTTCTGCGACGCGATGATCGCCATCCGCGAGGAGATCGACCGGGTCGGTGCGGGACAGTGGCCGGCGGGGGACAATCCGCTGCGCAACGCGCCGCACACCGCCGCCATGGTCACCGGTGACGAGTGGGAGCGTCCCTACCCGCGGTCGCTGGCGGCGTACCCGGCTGGGGTGTCCCGGGTGGGCAAGTACTGGCCGCCGGTACGCCGCATCGACGGCGCGTACGGCGACCGGAACCTGGTCTGCGCCTGCCCGGCGCCGGAGGCGTTCGAGGGCTGACGCGGTCGTTACGGAGGGTGGTCGGGTCAGACCGGCATGGCGTGCCGGGCCGGCCCTCGGTGGGGCGCGACGGTGCTGCCGTCGGGCAGCAGTTCGCCGGTGTCCTCGAACACGATCACCCCGTTGCAGAGCAGGCTCCAGCCCTGCTCACGGAAGCAGGCGATGACCCGGGCGGCCTCGCGGTCGGTAGCCTCGGCGGAGGGACAGGTGGGTTGGTGCTGACACATCGGGTTCTCCGGAAGTGGGGGTGCTGTGTCATGGTTCACATGATCAGTGACGCACGGTACCAAGCAGAAGCGAACTCCATCGAGCAGAAACCCGTCGGAGTCGCACAGAATCCACCCAACGGATGAGGCAAGTGGGTCCACTCGGTGTGGAATCGGTTCCATACGTGTCGCGCGCCGCGATCGACACGTCGCGCAGCGCTGTCGCGGCGGTGCCGTTGGTGACGCCCACCCCCATGGGCTCCCCGGGCGGCTGCCGTGACCGACTGGTCGAGTTGGGCCGGCTGGAGTGGCGGCTGGGTGACGCCGGCGACCCGGCGCAGACGCTGGAGGACTTCCTCGCGAGGTACGGCCTACCGGTCGTCGACCTGGCCGCCGGTCCCGACCCGTCGCACCGGGCGGGCGGCGCGTACCCGTCAGGCACCCATCCGCCGGACCGGCTGTGCGGGACGTACCCCGCAGCTTGGGTGTGCGGCGCCGCGGTACTGGTCGGCGCCGCCGCGGCGGCCCGGATGACCGGTGCGCCAGCAGGCCCCGCCACGCCGGCACCGGCCGTACCGGACCTGGTGGCGATCGTGTACGGCCATGACGAGGCCCCCCGCTCCGTCGTCCCGGCGGCCGGGCACTGGTCGGTCGGGCCGTGGCAGGACAGTTGGACCGCCCGGGAGCACGCCGACGCCGTGCGGCGGGTCCGCGCCGCGATCGGCCGTGGCGACGTGTACCAGGTCAACGTGGTGGGTCACGCGCGGGCCCGGTACAGCGGCGATCCCGCGCGGGCGCTGCACCGGCTCTCGGTGCTGCCGGGCGCCCGCTACGGCGGGGTGCTGGCCGGTGCGGGGTGGGCAGTGGCGTGCGCCTCCCCGGAGACGCTGGTGGAGGTGGTCGGCGGTCGGATCGTCACCCGACCGATCAAAGGCACCCGACCGGCGACCCCGGTCGGCCGGCGGGAGCTGCTCGCGTCGGCGAAGGAACGTGCCGAACACGTGATGATCGTCGACCTGGAACGCAACGACCTCGCGCGGGTGGCCCGGATCGGCTCGGTGCGGGTCACCGACCTGTTCGCGATCCGCCGCTGGTGCGGGTTGTGGCAGGCGGAGTCGACGGTGGAGGCGGACCTGCGTCCGGGCGTCGGGCTGGCGGAGTTGCTGCGTGCGGTGTGTCCCGGCGGGTCGGTCACCGGTGCGCCGAAGCTCGCCGCGCTGGCGGAGATCGCCGGGTTGGAGCCGGTCGGGCGCGGCCCGGCCATGGGACTCGCCGGTTGGGTGGCCGCCGACCGGATCGATCTCGGGCTGACCATCCGGACGGCCGCCGCCGACGGCGAGCACCTGCACCTGTGGGCCGGTGGCGGCATCACCTGGGGCAGCGATCCGGCCGCCGAAGTGGCCGAGGCCGCGGCGAAGGCCGGTCCGCTGCGTGCCGCGCTGACCGGCTGACCCCGCGCTGACCCGCCGCGTGGGGCTGACCGGCTGCACTGCGCTGACACGACCGCACCGCACCGCGCTGACACGCCACGCCGCACCGCGCTGACCGGACCAAGCCAGCCGCACGGTCCGGTGTCGCGGTGGCCATGGTCGACTCGGTATGCGGCATGTCGGGGGGTGAGCGTGGTCGTAATGCCGCGAGATGCCGCACATCGGGTGGATCTTCTCCGACCTCACCTACCCCCTCACCCACCTCACCGGACCGGAGGCGCACCGACGTCGGTGCGCCTCAACGGCGCAGGCGGCGGTAGCGGCGTACCGACAGGGGCAGGAACACGGCGATCAGCACCACCGGCCAGGCGGCGGCCAGCCAGATCGCGTGCTGGGCGGCGAAGCTGTCGCCGCCCCAGCCCGGGTTGCCGAACAGTTCACGGGCGGCGGCCGCGGTGGCCGACAGCGGGTTCCACTCGGCGATCGCGGCCAGCCAGCCCGGCATGGTCTGCGGGGCCACGAACGCGTTGGAGGCGAAGCCGATCGGCCAGATCAGGATCTGCATCGCCACCACCGACTCGGGCCGCCGGAGCACCAGGGCCAGCCAGATCCCGAGCCAGATCAGCGCGAACCGCAGCAGCAGGAGCAGCCCGACCGCCAGGGCGGCGGCGGCCAGCCCGTCACGCCACCGCCACCCGACGGCCAGCCCACAGGCCATCATCACGGCCAGTCCGGCGATCGAGTTGAGCAGGTCGGCACCGGCCCGGCCGGTGACGACGGCGGAGCCGGCCATCGGCATGGAGCGGAACCGGTCGGTCACGCCGCGCGCGGTGTCGGTGGCCACCGCCGTGTACGTCGCCTCGACGCCGAAGGCCATTGTCATGGCGAACATGCCGGGGATCAGGAACTCGCGGTAGTCCCCACCACCCGGCACGACGATCGCGCCACCGAACAGGTAACCGAAGATCAGTACGACCAGCACCGGGAAGAGCAGTCCGATGATCACCTGGGCTGGTTGGCGGCCCCAGTGCAGCACGGCCCGCCCGGTGATGGTCGCCCCGTCGGCGAGGGCCCAGCGCAGCCTTGTCATGCCGTCACCATCCGCTCGTCCGGTCCCGCGTCGACCGCTGCCGTCGGCCCGGTAGCCGCCGCCGTCGGGCCGGCGCCCCCCGGCGGCCACCCGGCGGTCCCCGGGGCGTCACCGGGATGTCCGGACGCGTCGCCGGTGAGCCGGAGGAACACCTCGTCCAGGGTGGGCCGGCGGACGCCGACGTCGGCGACCGCCAGGCCCGCGTCGTCCAGCCCGCGCAGGGTGACGGTCAGCGCGGCGACCCGGTCGGTCACCGGCACGCTGATCCGCAGCGTCGCGTGGTCCACCTCGCCCGGGTGGCCGAGGGCGCGCCGGAGCATGGTGGCGGCGGTGTCGAGGTCCTCGGGTCGGCGCAGGACGACGTCCAGCCGGTCGCCGCCGAGGGAGTCCTTGAGTTGTTCGGGGCTGCCGCCCGCGATCTGCCTGCCGTGGTCGACCACCCGGATGTCGTCGGCCAGTTGGTCGGCCTCGTCCAGGTACTGCGTGGTGAGCAGCACGGTGGTGCCGTCGGTGACCAGGGCGCGGACGGCCGCCCACACCTCGGTGCGGGTTCGCGGGTCCAGGCCGGTGGTCGGCTCGTCGAGGAACAGCACGGCCGGCGCGGTGATCAGGCTGGCCGCCAGGTCGAGCCGCCGGCGCATGCCGCCGGAGTAGCCGCCCACCGGCCGGTCGGCCGCCCCGGTGAGGCCGAACCGGTCCAGCAGTTCACCGGCCCGGGTCCGGGCGCCCCGGGCGCCGAGGTGGTGCAGCCGGCCGAAGAGCACCAGGTTCTGCCGGCCGGTGAGGATCTCGTCGACGGCCGCGTGCTGCCCGACCAGGCCGATGCGTCCGCGTACCCGGTCGGCCTGGCGGACCACGTCGAGGCCCGCCACCCGGGCCTGGCCGGCGTCCGGCGACAGCAGGGTGGTCAGGATCCGGACCGCGGTGGTCTTGCCGGCCCCGTTGGGGCCGAGTAGGCCGCAGACCGTGCCGCGCGGCACGGTCAGGTCCAGCCCGTCGAGGGCGGCGGTGTCGCCGTAGCGTTTCCGCAGCCCGTCCGCCTCGATCATCACGTCGGGTGTGGTCATCGTGCCTCGCTTCCATATGTGTCGTACGCTGTACGGTACACCATACGGTACGAGGGACGGTACAGTGATCGCGATGACCACCGAGTACACCGGCACCGGGGATCCGGCCCGCAGCCTCGCGCTGCTGTGGCGCACCCGGGAGCGCGTCAGCCGCAGAGGCCGTCCGGACCTGAGCGTCGAGCGGATCGTGCGGGCCGCCATCGAGGTGGCCGACGCCGACGGACTGGCCGCGCTGTCGATGCGCCGGGTCGCCGAGAAGCTGGGCGTCGGCACCATGTCGCTCTACACGTACGTGCCGGGCAAGGGCGAACTGCTCGACGTCATGCTCGACACGGTCTCCGCCGAGACGCTGGATCCCGATCCCGACACCGAACCGGCCGACCCCGGGGACTGGCGGACCCGGCTGGACCGCATCGCCCGGCGTAACTGGGCGCTCTACCTGCGCCATCCGTGGCTGCTCCAGGTCGCCGCGGCCAGCCGGCCGCCCCTGGGCCCCAACACCATCGCCAAGTACGAGCGGGAGCTGCGGGCCGTCGACGGCATTGGCCTGACCGACCTGGAGATGGACGCGGTGGTCACCCTGGTCACCGGGTACGTGCACGGCGCGGTCCGGGGCGCGGTGGAGGCCGCGCAGGCCGCCGCCAGCACCGGGTTGACCGACGAGCAGTGGTGGCACGCGCATGCCCCGTACCTGGAGAAGGTCCTGGACCCCCGGCGCTACCCGCTGGCCGCCCGGGTGGGCTCGGCGGCGGGCCAGGAGTACCGGGCGGCCGGCGATCCGGCCCGGGCCTTCGAGTTCGGGCTGGCCCGCATCCTGGACGGCATCGAGGTGCTCGTCCGGGGCCGGCCGGCCCCGGACGAGGGCGGGTCGCGACGGGCCGGATGAGGGCGGGTCGCGGCCCGGCGTAGCCCGGAGGGGTAACGAACCGATAGCCTTCCGGTCATGACGATGCGGCCCATCCGGATCATCGGTGATCCCGTTCTGCGTACCGCGTGTGACCCGGTCACCAGCTTCGACGCCGAGCTGCGTGGCCTGGTCACCGACCTGCTGGACACGATGGACGGCGCCCCCGGGCGGGCCGCCGTGGCGGCGCCGCAGATCGGCGTGGCCGCCCGGGTGTTCGTGTGGGACGTCGAGGGCAGCCGGGGTCACCTGGTCAACCCGACGCTGGAGCTGTCCGACGAGCCGCAGACCGACGACGAGGGCTGCCTGTCCGTCCCGGGGTTGTCCTTCCCGACCCGGCGCGCCATGCACGCGGTCGCCCGCGGCGTCGACAAGCACGGCGAGCCGTTGGCGGTCTCCGCGAGCGGCTATCTGGCCCGCGCCCTGCAACACGAGTACGACCATCTCGACGGCCGGTTGTACGTCGACACCCTGTCCGGGGAGGTGCGGCGCCGGGCGCTGCGCGAGATCCGGGCCGGCAGGTTCGCCAGCCCCACGGCGGGCTGATCCGTGATCACGTGTGTGGTCGAGTACGTCATCGACGCGAACAAGATCGACGACTTTGAGCGGTTCGCCCGCCGGTGGATGGACCTGGTGGCCCGCCACGGCGGTGTCCACCACGGCTACTTCCTGCCCGCCGAGGGCGCCAGCGACCGGGCGATGGCGCTGTTCAGCTTCCCGAGCCTGGCCGCGTACGAGACGTACCGGGGGAGGTTCGGATCGGATCCCGACTTCGTGGCCGCCGACCGCATCCGCGACGAGACTGGCTGCGTGCTGCGCTACGAGCGGACCTTCATGCGGCCGGTGCTGCCGGAGCCGGGCCCGGATCCGACGTCGCCTGGCACCGACTGACCCGCCGGCCCGGCGAAATGCGGCTGCGCGGCGGGCCGCCGTCCTGGCACCATCGCCCGGTGACCGAGCCCTGGATGATCGACGAGTTGGCCTTCGCCGGACCGGAGCACCTGGACGCCGGGTACGTCGCCGGCTACGACCGCAAGTCCGGCAGCGACCCGGTCGACGACGACCTGGCGGTGCTGCGTACCCACGGAATGCCGGCCTCGGCCACGGTGCTGGACCTGGGCGCCGGCACCGGACGGTTCGCGCTGGCCGCGGCCCGTCAGGTGGCCCGCGTGGTGGCGGTGGACGTCTCGCCGGCGATGCTGGCCCACGTGGCCGGCGCCGCCGCCCGGGACCGGCTGACGAACGTCGAGTGTGTCCGCGCCGGGTTCCTCAGTTACGCGCACACCGGTGCGCCGGCCGACGTCGTCTACACCCGACACGCCCTGCACCAGGTGCCGGACTTCTTCAAGGCGGTGGCGTTGCACCGGATCGCGCGGTCGCTGCGCCCCGGCGGCCTGCTGCGGATCCGGGACCTGATCTTCGACGTGGCCCCGGACGGGGTGGTCCCACTCGTGGACCGCTGGTTGGCCGGGGCGGCCGACGATCCGGCCGCCGGCTACACCCGGGACGACTACGTGACCCACCTGCGCACCGAGTTCAGCACCTACCGGTGGCTGTTCGAGCCGATGCTGGACGCCGCCGGCTTCGACATCCTCGACGTGTCGTACGCGGCGGACATCTACGGCGCGTACACCTGCCGACGCCGCTGAGGCATTCCGCTTTCTGCTGTCAGCAGTACGGCGGTCGGCTCGTCGGCGGGCGCGGGCATGATGGCCGGCATGCGGATGCTGATGTTGGGCGGGACAGGTTTCGTCGGTCCGGCGATCGTCACGGGGGCGCTGGCCCGGGGCTGGGAGGTCACCACCTTCCACCGGGGCCGCAACGCACCGCCGCCGGGTGCCCGGTCCCTGCTCGGCGACCGCACCGGGGATCTGTCGGCGTTGGCCACCGGTGAGTGGGACGTGGTGGTGGACACCTGGTCGGCGGCGCCGTCGGTGGTACGGGACGCGGCCCGGGCGTTGGCCGATCGGGTCGGCCGGTACCTCTACGTCTCCAGCCGTTCGGTGTACGCCTATCCGGCGCCGCCCGGCCTGCCGGAGGACGGTCCGCTTGTCGACGCCGACCCGGACGACGGCGACGTCGACTACGCCCGGGCCAAGCGCGGCGGGGAACTGGCCGCCACCGACGTGTTCGGGGACCGGGCGCTGCTGATCCGGGCCGGTCTGATCCTGGGGCCGGGGGAGGACATCGGTCGGCTTCCGTGGTGGCTGCGCCGCATCGCCCGCGGCGGTCCGGTGCTCGCTCCCGGTCCGGCCGACCTGCCGTTGCAGTACATCGACGTGCGGGATCTGGCCGAGTGGACGCTGCACGCGGCGCGGGAGGGGCTGTCCGGCCCGTACAACCTGGTCAGCCGGACCGGGCACGCCACCATGGCCGACCTGCTCACGGCCTGCGTGGCGGCGACCGGGTCGGACGCCGACCTGCGGTGGACCGATCCGGAGCCGATCCTGGCGGCCGGGATCGAGCCGTGGACGCAGGTGCCGATCTGGTTGCCGCCGGGGGAGGCGCACGACGCGATGCACCGCGGTGACGTCGGTCGGGCGTTGGCGGCCGGGCTGCGCTGTCGCCCGGTGACCGAGACGGTGGCCGACACCTGGGCATGGCTGCGTGGCCTGCCCGGTGGCGAGCCACCGCAACGCCCGGACCGGCCGGTGGTGGGCCTCGATCCGCGCGTCGAACGGGATCTGCTGACCGAACTGGCGGCGCGTCACTGACCCGCTGCGCCTGTCGACTCGGCCGGGCCGGCGCGGACCACGGGGGCGCGCGCCGGCCCGTCAGCCGGCTGACGGTCGCGGCCATGCCGCAGGCCCTCGATACGACCGCCGGCTAGCCGTCGAGGGACCGCCCCCGGGGCTCGGGATGGGCCCGCAGCGCCGCGGCGAACCATCTCGGTTTCGCCGGGTCGGCGCCCTGAGATCAATGTTCGGCAGAGTCCCGCTGGCGGCGAGCGTGGCGCGTCGCGGAGGGTTGTCGTCACCACGCGATCTTGTTAGCGTGCCGTTACGGGCCGAGAGGCGCTGCGACGGATGACCCTCCGCCACGCTCGGCCCGTTCCTTGGTCCAAGGGCGCCTCCCGCCGGGGAGGCCGCCGCCCTTCCGGCGGATCACCCGCACGGTGAGGGATGTGCATATGGCAACGGACCTGACTGACTTCATCGCCGGCCTGCCCAAGGTCGAACTGCATGTTCACCACGTCGGGTCGGCGACACCGCAGACCGTGGCTCGGCTGGCCGAACGGCACGCCGGGACCACTGCGGTGCCCGCCGACCCGGCGTTGCTGGCCGAGTACTTCACGTTCACCGACTTCGCGCACTTCGTCGAGGTGTACCTGTCGGTGGTGGACCTGATCCGCGACGCCGAGGACGTGGCGACGCTCACCTACGACATCGGCGCCGGCCTGGCTGCCCAGTCGGTGCGGTACGTCGAGTTGACGCTGACCCCGTACTCCTCGATCGTGCGTGGTATCCCGGCCGAGGCGTTCTGCGAGGCGGTGGAGGACGCCCGGCTGCGGGCCGCCCGCGACCACGGTATCCAGCTGCGCTGGTGTTTCGACATCCCGGGCGAGCCCACGATGACCGGCGCCGACGTCACCCTGGAGGTGGCGCTCAAACAGCGCCCGGACGGGCTGGTCAGCTTCGGGCTGGGCGGTCCGGAGTCCGGAATCTCCCGCGCCCGGTACGCCGAACACTTTGCCGCCGCGCGGGCAGCCGGGCTGCGCAGCGTTCCGCACGCCGGGGAGTCGACCGGTCCGCAGACCGTCTGGGACGCGGTACGCCATCTCGGCGCGGAACGCATCGGTCACGGCATCGCCGCCGCCCGTGACCCCGAGTTGATGGCTTACCTTCGCGAGCACGACATCGCCCTGGAGGTGTGCCCGACCTCCAACGCCTGTACCCGCTCGGTGCCGTCGCTGGCCGAGCATCCGCTGCCGCGGTTGGTGGCCGCCGGCGTGCCGGTCACCGTCAACTCCGACGACCCGCCCATGTTCTCCACCACCCTCAACAGGGAGTACCAGGTGGCCGCGGATCTGCTCGACCTCGACGAGCGCGGCGTGGCCGAGTTGGCCCGCCAGGCCGTGCGGTACTCGTTCCTCGACGCCGCGGGCAAGGCCGCCGTGCTGGCCGAGATCGACGACTATCTCCGGGCGTCCTCGTCCCGTTCGACCGCGACGACCGGTCCGAGCGCGGGGGATCACCGATGACCGCTGGCGGCGCCGGCGGCGGCCAGGTTGTGGGCCCGCGGGCATTTCGCGCACCTCGGGGTGGCGGTGGTGCCGTCGCTGCAGGCGGCCGTGGACGCCGCGCTCAATTCTCGTGCCTTCACAGATGACCGAACGATTGAGCTAGCATCCTAGGAATCTGTAGCTGGTGTGGTCGCCACAACGGTGACGACCACACCAACGAAGAAGCGGACGCAATCAGCCGCGACGAACGGCGGCCACCGCGACGGTGGCGTACGGGACGGTCAGCTCGCCGCCAAGCGCGTCGATGGCGGTGCCGACGGCGGTGAGGATCCGGTCGAGGGCCTCCCGGGGGAGGCGGGTGAAGAGGCCGGAGGTGGGGACCTGGTCGAGCCACTCGTCCCGGGTGTAGGTCTTCTCCCAGTCGTGGCGCCACAGTTGTGGCTCGTCGAACCCGTCGGTCGCGCGGATGGCGTCGGCGGCCTTGTCGAACATCTTCTCGTAGGTGTCCAGGGCCGTTCCCATGGAGCGCAGGTTGACCGGCGCGTCGGGTACGGCCTGTTCGAACGCGGTGGCGAGGGCCTCTGCCACCGCCGACGGCAGCTGCGCCACGTGCCAGAACGGTGCCAGCAGGCCGCCCGGACGCAGGACGTGGGCGGCGGTGCTGGTCCCCGCCACCGGGTCCACCCAGTGCCAGGCGGTCGCGGCGATGACGGCGTCGAAGGTGCGTCCGGCGGCGTTCCAGGTCTCGAAGGTGGTGACTTCGACGTCGAGTCCGTCGCGGCGGGCGAACTCGGCCATCCGGGTGTCGGGTTCGATGCCCAGGACGGTGCAGCCGGCGGCCTGGAACTGCCGGGCGGCCGTGCCGGTGCCGCAACCGACGTCGAGGATGTCGGGTCCGGGGCTGGCGGCGACGATCCGGTGGACGAGGGCGTCGGGGTAGGCGGGTCGGGTGCGGTCGTAGCGTTCCGGGTCCACGCCGAAGGACTCCGCTGCTTGGCGGTGCTGGTGGGAGTCGGGCGAGGGTCGCGCAGACTGAGTGGGCATGCGCCCACCTTAAGTGGGCAATCGCCCACTCGGCAACAGGGTAACCTCAGACAGGCAACGGAAAGGGACCTCGGTGCCGACAGGAACAGCCATCCGCGACGTCCGCCAACAACTGTTCAACGCCGCCGACCGCATCCTGCTCCGGGACGGGCCGAGCGGGCTGACCAGCCGAGCGGTCACCGCCGAGGCCGGCTGCGCCAAGGGCGTCCTGCACCGGCACTTCGCCGACTTCGACGCCTTCCTCGCCGAATTCGTGCTCGACCGCGTCCACCGCATGGACCCCCAGGCCGCCGCGCTCCGCGAATCGGCCGGCACCGGCACCGTCGTCGACAACCTCACCACCGCACTGACCAGCCTGTTCGGCTCGGTCGCGGTCGCACTCGTCGCCCTGATCACCTTCCGCGACGAACTGCGCGCCCGACTACGGGACACCTGGCCCGCCGGCGTCCCGGTGCTCACCGAAGCCGCGACCACGATCGCCACCTACCTCGCCGCCGAACGCGACCTGGGCCGCGTCGCACCACACACCGACGTCGACACCCTCGCCGCCATGCTGATCGGCAGCACCCACCTGCTGTTCGCCGACCGGACCGGGGCAACACCACCGACAAGCGCCGTCCGCGGAACAGTGACCGCGGTCCTCGCCGGCGCGATGCCAGCACCGGGCTGACCCCACCTCGCGCGAGCACCGCAACCAGCGGCTCCGACCGTCAGCGACGGTCCGCGTCGGCGGCGCGGACGTTACCGCGAAGGACCGGCCGACCGGCTCCCGGCCGCCCGGCAGTCACCGCCAGCGACGGTCGGACCGCATCCGCCGCAGCGCGACCCCGACCGCTCCCACGGCCACGAACAGCAGCATCGAGCAGAGCAGCACCTTGATCACGCAGCGACTGTGCCACACCGGGCCGTAGGGTGCAGGGGTGCGCCTGGTGACCTTCAATCTCCTGCACGGCCGATCCCCGCATGACGGCCTCGTCGACGCCGACCGCCTCGCCACCGCGGTCAGCGCCCTGGACGCCGACATCCTGGCGTTGCAGGAGGTCGACCGGGACCAGTCGCGTAGCGGCAAACTCGACCTGACCGCGGTGGCGGCCAAAGCCCTCGACGCCCCGTCGCACCAGTTCGCCGCGGCCGTCGTCGGCACACCGGGGGAGCGGTTCCGGCCGCTGACCCACGACGACGACGGACACGGTGAACCCTGCTACGGAATCGGCCTGGTCAGCCGCTATCCGGCCCGGGCGTGGCGGGTGACCCGACTCAAACCCGCGCCCGTGCGGTCCCCGGTCTACGTGCCGGGCAACGGGTTCATCCTGCTGCACGACGAGCCCCGGGTGCTGCTGGCGGCGGTGCTGCAAACCCCGTTCGGAGACGTGACAGCGGCGGCGACGCACCTGTCGTTCGTACCCGGCTGGAACGCCTACCAACTGCGGCAGGTGGTCCGCGCGCTACGCGACCTGCCGGCGCCCCGGGTGCTGCTGGGCGACCTGAACGTGCCGGCCGGCGTCGCCGCCGCGGTGACCGGCTGGCGCCCACTGGGCCGGGCGGCCACCTATCCCGCCGCCCAGCCACGGGTGCAACTCGACCACGTCATGGTGGACCCCGACGGTGGGCAGCGGCTGACAACCGTCGCCTCCGTCAGCACCCCCATCTCGGCGATCTCCGACCACCGCCCACTCGTCGTCGACCTGGTCTGATCCGCCCGGTCAGTCGGGGCCGAACAACGCGGCAAGCGCCTCACCCTCGGCCGTACGGTGATAGACGACCCGACGGCCCGCGCGGGCACCGGTCACCACCCCACCGGCCCGCAGCACCGCCAGGTGGCCGCTGACCGTGCCGAGAGACACCCGAAGGGAACCGGCGAGCTGGGTGCTCGTCGCCGGGCGGGCCAGTTCCCGCAGCACCCGAGCCCGGCCCGGGCCGAGCAACGTCGCCAACGGATCCGCCGCACCGGCGGCCCGATACTCCGGCGCGCCGGCACCGCGGGCGGGATACACCAGGGCGTACCGCGGCGGGTCCTCGCACGTCCACCAGCCACCACCAGACGTGTACGGAACGAACACCAGCCCCTCGTCACTGATCGACCGGTCCGGGAACGGCTGGTCGCTGAACCAGATCGCGTCCCGCCCCACCCAGGTGACCCGACCGGTCATGCCGACCACCGCCCGCCGCCACCCGTGGGAGCCGATCAGTCCCACCCGGTGCGTGATGTCGCGTTCCAGAACCGCCCGCCGACGTGGCCAGTCCGGCGCCACGAACCGCTCCCACCCCACCCGCAGCACGCCCGCGACACCGGCCGCCAGATCATCCGCGGCCAGCCATTCGACGGCAGGGGGCTGCCAGCTCGCGGCCAGCGCGTCGGCCATGCTGGCGCGTACCGCGTCGTCCGGATGCGCCGCGACGACGGCGAGTTCGTCGTCGAGGTCGGTGTCCAAGCCGCCGGCGGGTGGCGGGGTGACCGTGTCCGGCAGCCATTTGGTCGCGGCCACCAGACCCAGCAGCCCGGCGGCGACCTCGTCGCCGGCCAGCCAGGACCGGTAGGCGGGTTGGTGTCGGGCGTGCCAGCCGGCCAGCCACGGCGGCGGGGTGGCACGGTGTAGCGCGATCAACGCGCCCAGTGTCTCGGCGAGGGGGGAGATGGCGAACCGGGACCGCGCGAGAGCGGCCGGGCCGAACCGGAGCAGAGTCATCGTTACGCCTTCCGGCGCAAGAATAGCGGCCCCCGGGCCGACTCCGGCACCCTGCCGGCATGTCTGACCTTCTCCCACCGCCCGGCTACCGGGCCCGGCCCGCGAACCTCGCGGACGTCTCCGAGATCCACCGCCTGGTCACCGCCTGCGAACAGGCCCTGCACGGGCGGGCCGAAGCCGACGCCGACCGGATCGCCGCCGAACTGTCCCGGCCCGGCCTTGATCCGGCCGCCGACAGCATCCTGGTGTACGCCCCGCCGGGCGACCTGGCCGGCTGGGCCTGGGTGGACCGGCGCTGCGTCGTCGACGTGCACCCGGGGCACCACGGCCGTGGCATCGGCGCCTTCCTGCTGACCTGGGCGTGCCGGCGGGCACGGGCACGGGGCACCACCCGACTCACCCAGACCGTGCCGGACGCCGACCGGGCCGCGGCGGCCCTGCTGCGCGACCGGGGGTTCACCCCGCTGGTCAGCGAATGGTTGCTGGGGATCGACCTGGCCGGTGAACCGCAGGTGCCGACACCGCCGGCCGGCGTCACGGTGCGCCCGTTCCGCGCCGGTGACGAGACCTCCGTGTACCAGCTGGTCGAGGACGCGTTCGCGGAGTGGCAACCGCGCCGCCACACGTACGACGAATGGGCCCGGCTCACCGTGCGGCGCACGAGTTTCGCCGCGGAGCTGTCGCCGCTGGCGTTCGCCGGTGACGCCCTGGTCGGCGCGGTGCTGTCCCTCGACGGATCCGACCACGACGGCGACGGCTACGTGGAGCGGGTGGCGGTACGCCGCGACCATCGGCACCGGGGGATCGCCCGGTTGTTGCTGCGGTACGCGTTCCGCGCCGGCCACCAGCGCGGGCAGCGGCGCGTCATGCTGGCGACCCATTCGGACACCGGCGCGCTGGCCCTGTACGAACGGGTGGGGATGCGGGTCCGGCGCAGTTCCACCGTGTATGCCTGTGATGTCGCCGACTGACGTCGTACGGCTTCGAGGGGAACGGCACCGCCGACGTCGCTGACTCGGGGGGTACGACGTCATGCGCTGCTTGTTCCGCGTGCTCGTCGGTGTTCCAGTGGGTCCGGTCGTGCTGGGAGGGCGAGCGCCAGGGGGGCGACGGCGGCGAGGGCCATGGCGGTGATCGCGAAGGCGTGGCTGTACGCGGTGGCGGGTTGTTGGGGCGTGCCGGAACCGGGGTTGGTGAGGGTGATGAGGGTGGCCAGGCCGACGGCGCCACCCACCTGTTTGGTGGTGTTCATGAGCCCGGAGGCGGCGCCGGCGTCGGCGGTGGGAACGCCGGAGGTCACGGTGGCGGTCAGGGGGGTGACGAGCAGGCCACCGCCGATCGACAGGGCGGTCGCCGGAGCGAGCACGCCGGACCAGTAGGTGCTGTCCGCGGTGAGGTGGCTCTGCCACCAGAAGCCGGCGGCGGCGACAAGGCCACCGGTGGCGATCAGTGTCCGGCTGGGAATATGCCGCATCAGCCAGGGGGTGAGGCGCAGTCCGACGAGCAGCGTCAGCAGGGTGTGGGGAAGGAACCCAAGGCCGGTTTGCAGAGCGGTGAAGCCGAGTACGTGTTGCATGTACAGGGTCAGGAAGTACCACATGGAGATCTGGAAGGCGGCGCCGACGAGCAGGGTCAGCAGGTTGCCCAGCCAGATCGCGCGGGGGCGGAGCAACCGCAGCGGCAGGAGTGGCTGTCGGGTTGTCCGTGCCTGGGTCAGCACGAACGCGGTGAGGGCGGTCAGCCCGGTGGACAGGGCGGTCAGGGGTGCCGGGTCGACCCATCCGTCGGTGTGCGCCGCGGTGATGCCGTAGGTGAGCGTGGCCAGGCCGACGGTGGCCAGCATCGCGCCGGGGAGGTCCAGCCGGCCCGCGCGTTCCCGGGGGTGGTCGTCGGTCACGACGGCGGTGATCAGGGCGATGGCTGTCGCCCCGATCGGCAGGTTGATCAATAGGGTTGATCGCCATGTCAGGTACTGCGTAAGGGCGCCGCTGAGCAGGTTGCCGGCCGCGCCGCCGGCCAGGCTGACCGCGGTCCAGATGGCCAGGGCGCGGGTGCGGCGGGCTCCTTCCGGGAAGGTCGCGGTGAGCATCGTCAACGTCGCCGGTGCCAGCACCGCGGCGCCCAGTCCCTGCATCGCACGGGCGGCGATCAGGACCTCGGCGGTGGTGGCGAGCCCACCGATGAGGCTGGCGACCGTGAACAGTCCCAACCCGGCACTGAAGGTCCGCTTGCGTCCGTACAGGTCGGCCAGTCGTCCGCCGAGCAGGAGGAAGCCTGCGAACATCAGCGCGTAGGCGTTGGCCACCCACTGGAGTCGGGTTGGTGGTAGGTCCAGGACCCGCTGGATCGATGGCAGGGCGACGTTCACCACTGACACGTCGAGGACCACCATGAACTGCGCCGCGCATGCCAGTGCCAGCACCACCGTGGCCGTTGTGTGACGCATCGGCTCCTGGTTCCCGGCTGGCGGCGAAGGCGGATCGTCGCCGGTTCGCCGTGGTGCCATGGACGCCTCCCCACCATCAAACCGATGTGATCACATTGCTTTGATAGGCTTCAGACGCTAGCCAGGCGAGAGCCGCCAGGTCAAACCGATGTGAGCCCGGGGGAGAGGTGATGGTTGGTGGCACCCGAGGCGTAGGCCTCCACCACGAGCAGCGGCGTACCGACATCGCCGACGCGGTGCTGGCCATTGTCGCCGAGAACGGGCTGGCGGCGGTGTCGCAGGCCGCCGTCGCCGCCCAGGCGGGCGTGTCACCTGGGCGCGTCCAGCACTACTTCCCGGCCAAACAACAACTGATCGAGGCTGCGTTCGAACGGGGCAACAGCCTGGCCAGCGCCCGCATCGCCGCCGCGACCCCCGACGGCGGCGCCAGCGATCCGCGACACGTGCTCACCGTCGTCCTCACCGAGCTGATCCCCTACGACGCCACCACACGCGCCCATATGCGGGTGCGGCAGTCATTCACCGCGGCCGCCCTGGCCGACAAGGCCATCGCCGCCCGGCTGCGGGATGACTACGCCACCCTTCATCGCCGGTTGGCGGAGTTGCTACGCCGCGACCAACGCCGCGGCCGACTCCAACCGGATACTGATGCCGGCGGGACCGCCGTGACACTTGTCGCACTCGCCGAGGGGATGGCCTACTACGTCCTCATCGGCGTCTATCCGGCGGGCGCCGCCCGCGAGCGCGTCCACGCCGCGATCTCCGACGTCTACGTCTGACGTACGGCTTCGCGGCCGGCCCACATGCCACCGGCGACACAGAGCTGCATGGCTGCGCTGCTGTCGGCTGCCCGCCACCCGTCCCGCCCGTCGTGGCTGTCACCACCGGTGCTACGCACCGAGGTCCTCGCCGGCCTCGTCGTGGCACTCGCGCTGATCCCGGAGGCGATCTCATTCTCCATCCTGGCCGCCGTCCCGGCTCCGCTGGTGGCGATCATCGCACTCACGGTGTTCACGGCCGTCGCCCACGTCGCCGTGCCGAACGTCGGCGACGAAGGCACCCTGCCGGACAGCCTGCCGCTGTTCGGACTGCCCGATGTGCCGTTCACCCTGGCCACCCTCCAGCTGATCGCCCCGTACGCGCTGGGCATCGCCCTGGTGGGGCTGCTGGAGTCGCTGATGACGGCCAAACTCGTCGACGACATCACCGACACCCACTCCAACAAGACCCGCGAGTCCTGGGGACAGGGTGTCGCGAACATCGTCACCGGCTTCTTCGGCGGCATGGGCGGCTGCGCGATGATCGGCCAAACGATGATCAATGTGAAGGCATCCGGTGCCCGTACCCGCCTATCGACGTTCCTCGCCGGCGTGTTCCTGCTCGTCCTCGTCGTAGCGCTGGGCGACGTGGTGGCGCTGATCCCGATGGCCGCCCTGGTCGCCGTGATGATCATCGTGTCGGTGGCGACGTTCGACTGGCACAGCATCGCGCCGGCCACACTGAAACGGATGCCGTGGGGGAGACCATCGTCATGGTGACCACCGTCGCGGCGACCCTGGCCAGCCACAACCTCGCCGTCGGCGTCGTGCTCGGCGTGCTGACCGCGATGGTCATCTTCGCCCGCCGGGTGGCACACCTGGCCGAGGTCACCAGCGTGCTGGACCCAGACGGCACCACCCGCATCTACTCGGTGCACGGCGAACTGTTCTTCGCCTCCAGCAACGACCTCGCCTACCAGTTCGACTACGCGAACGACCCTAACAACGTTGTGATCGACCTGTCCCAGGCACACATCTGGGACGCGTCCTCCGTCGCCGCGCTGGACGCCATCACCACCAGGTACGCCACCAGGAACAAGAGGGTCGAGATCGTCGGATTCAACGAGCCCAGCGCCGCCATGCACGACACCCTCGCCGGCACCCTCAAGGTCACTGACGACCGCGGCGACTCCGCCCGGGCAGACTGGTGGGATGAGGGGACGGCACATGCAGACCGGCGAGGTCGCCGAACGCGTCGGGCTGAGCATCCGCACCATCCGCCACTACGAAGAGGTCGGCCTGGTCCCGCCGTCGGCACGCAGCGAGGGCGGGTTCCGCCTCTACACCGATCCCGACCTCGCCCGCCTCACCGTCGTCAAACGCATGAAACCGCTCGGATTCACCCTCCACGAGATGCGTGACCTGCTCGCCGTCCTCGACAACCTCGCCAGCGACACCACACCTGACACCACGCGGGCCACGCTACGTGAACGGCTTGCCATGTTCCACACCGCCGCCCAGACCAGAATGAACACACTCCGCGAACAACTGGCCACCGCCGAAAGCTTCGCCCAGCAGATGCAGGAACAGATCAACCTGCACAACACCTGAACATCGATCGTGGCGTCCGTGACCGCGACCGGGTCCAGCGCCCGCCCTCGTACGCCAACCGGCACCACGGATCCGATGTCCCGGAGGACCCGCCGCACCGCGCATTGCCAGGAGCCGGCCCCCCGGATCCGGTCAAACCGGCCAGTCTCCAGCCTGGAAGGCGGCACCCGGATGCCGACCGGCAGCTCGCGCTGACACGTTAGGCGCCTCCGCGGCGTCGGCACCCGCCAACTCCCGCAAGGCACGGTTGGTGCGATTCGCGCGCACCGCGGCGCGCTGCGCATCGGCGGTGACCTCGATGTAGTTCTGACTGGTCGACAGGCTGGCATGCCCCAGCAACCGCATGATCTCGGCGACGTTCGCGCCGTCCTCGGCCAGCCGGGTCGCGAACGTGTGCCGCAACGCGTGCAACTGCGCGCCGCGCGGCACCCGGTCGGTGATGCCGGCCCGCCGGTAACAGGACGCCACCAGATACTGCAACCCACCGCGGCGCAACGGCCCACCCCGGCGATCCACAAGCAGCGGACCGTCCGGGCGGACAGTACGGTGACCGAACCGGCGCCGCCGGCTGTCCAGGTAGCCGCCGACCACCCGGTCCAGGTCATCCTCGATCGGCACGATCCGCGGCCGGCCGCCCTTGCCGGCGACGTGGATCCGGCGTTCACCGGGCCGACCGGCCACCGAGTCGACCCGCAGATCGAGCAGCTCGGCCAGACGAAGACCGGCGCACAGCGCCAGCGCGAGCACCGCCACGTCGCGCTCCGGCCACGGGTCGCGCTGCCGCTGGTCGGCCCGGGCCACGGCGCTGAGCAGGACTTCGGGTGTGTCAGCACCGCGCAGCGGCTTCGGCGAGTGGGCGGGGACGCGGGGCCGGTCGACGGCCGACATCGGGTTGCCGGCGACGATGCCCTCGGCCACCAGGAACGTGAAGAACGCGTTCCAGCTGGACCACGCGCGGTGGATCGAGGCAGGGGAGCGGTCGGTGGCGAATCGGGCGAAGGCGGCCCGCAGTGTACGGGTGGACAGCGCGCCCAGCGGCAGGTCGGGCAGGGGGAGTGGGGCCGGGGTGTCGGTGACCAACCGGGCGACGGCGTGCAGGTCGCGCCGGTACGCGGCGACGGTGTGTGGGGAGGGTTTGCGGGTCGAGAGCGCGGTGAGAAAGGCGTCGATCAGCGAGGGGAGGGGCTCGTCGGTCGCATCCTGCATAAGGGACATTATGCATCTTTCTCGCATATAACTCTAGTGGGTGGGCGGTAAGCCGAACGTCCGACTACCGCTGCCCGCCGACCCAGACAGCCCGCGTCCGGCGGTGCGTGATGCGGGCCGGCGGTGCGGGCCGGCGGTCGGCCGCTGGCCGGGGACAGGGGCCACGCCGCGCGGTAGCCAGCCGAGGGCGGCGGGTGGTCAGGTCAGGTCACGGTCAGTGCGTCGACCGGCTCAGCGCCGACGCCGGCGACGCATCCGGGGCCTCGCCGACACAGCCGACACCTGATCACTCCGGCAGTCCCGACGCTTGATCGACACAAGGTCAGCGATGTCGGTGGGTCCGCCCACCCGGGACGCCGCTGTTTCGTCGTCCGGGTTCGACGTTGGCAAGCCGGGCGCGGTAGGCCCCGGTGTGTCGACGGAGCGAGCCACCCGCACCCACAGGTTGACATAATGTCAATTATCGAACGTTTGTGGAACGGGGTTCCTCCGCACCGCCTGGCCACTCCGCGAAAGTGGCGCTAGCTGGTGCCATGACCGCGGTCCTCGCTGGCGCGATGCCGGCAGGTCACGCCCGATCGTCTCCTGTCGCCTCGACTGCCCTGGCCAGACGTGCTGGCCGCCACGATCGAGCACTGGCTTGCTCGGAAGGCAGACCCATCCGGAACCGCGAGCGACGAGCCAGTTGGCTGGCGCAGACCTTCCCCGCTGGCCGAGCTGACCGGGTCGGTGTTCAGCCGCGGACGGCCTCGACGACCGCGTCGGTCAACTCGGCGGCGTAGCGTCCGTCCGGGTCGAGGTCCGGGTCGTAGATGGTGACCTGCATGCCGACACAGCCGGGCGCCGCGAGCAGCGGACGCAGCAGTTCGACCAGGTGTGGGTAGTCCAGTCCGCCCGGGTCGGGCGCGTCGGCGGCCGGCATGACGGAGGGGTCGAGCACGTCGGCGTCCAGGTGCACGAAGAAGCCGTCGCAGGTGGCGAAGTGCCCGACCACGTCGTTCCCCACCACACCTGGTCCGGCCGCGACGATCTCCGGTGTGGTGCGGACGGTGATGCCCAGGTCGCGTACCTCCGCCAGTTCCTCGTCGTAGTCGCGTACGCCCAGCACGATCAGGTCGTCGACGCGGCAGTACGGTGCCAGTCCGTCGATGTCGGCGATGTCCGGCTGGCCGCGACCGGTGATGATGGCGGTGCCCTCACCCGCCGAGGCCCCGACGTACGGGCTGTTGCCCGGGTGTCGGAAGTCGATCGATCCGTCGAGGTACGCGATGCCGTAGCGGCCGCGGCGACGCAACGCCAACGCGGGGCCGAGCAGGATGGAGCAGTCTCCCCCGAGCAGGAGCAGGAGGTCGCCGCTGTCGACCACCGCGTCTACCCGGTCCGCCAGGGTGCGGGTGTACCGGGCGAGCGCGGCCGCGTTCAGCACGCCGTCCCCCGGCTTCCAGCCGTGGATGTCGTATCGGGGCGGGACGACGACGCCGCCGTCGCGTGCTCCGAGCCGGCGTGCCAGCCCTTGGTCGCGCAGTGCCCCGGCCAGCTTGTAGCAGCCGGGGATGGTGCCGGGTGCGGGGGCCCGCAGGCCGAGGTTGGAGGGCGCGTCGAGGACGGTGACCGGGCGCATCGGGACACGATAACGGGTCCGGCGGTGGCTCCCTACCGGCACGAGACCGTACTGAGTCAGGCGCTGACGTAGTCCGCGAGGTGTTGGCCGGTGAGGGTGGTGCGGTCGGCGACGAGGTCGGCGGGGGTTCCTTCGAAGACGATCCGGCCGCCGTCGTGGCCGGCTCCCGGACCGAGGTCGATGATCCAGTCGGCGTGTGCCATGACGGCCTGGTGGTGTTCGATGACGATGACGGACTTGCCGGCGTCGACGAGCCGGTCGAGCAGGCCGAGGAGTTGTTCGACGTCGGCGAGGTGCAGGCCGGAGGTCGGTTCGTCGAGGATGTAGACGCCGCCTTTGTCGGCCATGTGGGTGGCCAGTTTGAGGCGTTGTCGTTCGCCGCCGGACAGGGTGGTCAGCGGCTGGCCGAGGCTGAGGTAGCCGAGGCCGACGTCGGCGAGCCGGCCGAGGATGGTGTGTGCGGCGGGGGTGCGGGCGTCGCCGGAGCCGAAGAATTCTCTGGCGTTGGTGACGGACATGGCGAGGACTTCGCTGATGTCGTGGCCGCCGAGGTGGTATTCGAGGACGGCGGCCTGGAAGCGCCTGCCTTCGCAGTCTTCGCAGGTGGTGGTGACGCCGGCCATCATGGCGAGGTCGGTGTAGATGACGCCGGCGCCGTTGCAGGTGGGGCAGGCGCCTTCGGAGTTGGCGCTGAACAGTGCCGGTTTCACGCCGTTGGCCTTGGCGAACGCCTTGCGGATCGGGTCGAGTAGCCCGGTGTAGGTGGCCGGGTTGCTGCGCCGGGAGCCGCGGATGGCGGTCTGGTCGACGGCTATCACCCCGTCGCGCCGGGCCACGGAGCCGTGGATGAGGGAGCTTTTGCCGGAGCCGGCGACGCCGGTGACGACGGTCAGGACGCCGAGGGGGATGTCGACGTCGACCTTGCGCAGGTTGTGGGTGTCGGCGCCGCGGATCTCGAGGGTTCCGGTCGGGGTGCGTACCGACGGTTTGAGGCGGGCCCGGTCGTCGAGGTGGCGGCCGGTGCGGGTGTCGGCGGCGCGTAGCTCGGCCACGGTGCCTTCGAAGACCACCTGCCCGCCGGCGGTGCCGGCGCCGGGGCCGAGGTCGACGACGTGGTCGGCGATGGCGATGGCTTCCGGTTTGTGTTCCACGACCAGGACGGTGTTGCCCTTGTCGCGTAGCCGCAGCAGCAGGTCGTTCATGCGGGCGATGTCGTGTGGGTGCAGGCCGATTGTGGGTTCGTCGAACACGTAGGTGACGTCGGTCAGGGACGACCCGAGGTGGCGGACCATTTTCACGCGTTGTGCCTCGCCGCCGGACAGGGTGCCGGCGGGGCGGTCGAGGCTGAGGTAGCCCAGGCCGATCTCGACGAACGAGTCGAGGGTCTCCCCCAGCGCGTCGAGCAGCGGGGCGACGGAGGGTTCGTCGAGGCCGCGTACCCATTCGGCGAGGTCGTTGATCTGCATGGCGCAGGCGTCGGCGATGTTCATGTTCTTGATCTTGGAGGAGCGGGCCTCGGGGCCGAGTCGGGTGCCGTCGCACTCGGGGCAGGTGGTGAAGGTGACGGCGCGGTCGACGAAGGCGCGGATGTGCGGCTGCATCGCCTCGCGGTCCTTGGACAGGAAGGACTTCTGGATGGCCGGGATGATGCCGGTGTAGGTGAGGTTGATGCCCTCGATTTTGACCTTTGTCGGTTCCTTGTACAGCAGGTCGTGCAGTTCGGTCTTGGTGTACTTGCCGATGGGTTTGTCGGGGTCGAAGAAGCCGCAGCCGCGGAAGATGCGGCCGTACCAGCCGTCCATGGTGTAGCCGGGGATGGTGATGGCGCTCTCGTTGAGCGACTTGGTGTCGTCGTAGAGCGCGGTGAGGTCGAAGTCGGTCACTCTGCTCATGCCCTCGCAGCGGGGGCACATGCCGCCGAGCCGGGTGAATGTCGCCTTCTCGGTCTTGGTCTTGCCGGCGCCGCGTTCGACGGTGATGGCGCCGCTGGCGCGTACCGAAGGGACGTTGAACGAGTAGGCGTTCGGTGGGCCGATGTGCGGCTGGCCGAGCCGGCTGAACAGGATGCGTAGCATCGCGTTGGCGTCGGTGGCGGTGCCGACGGTGGAGCGCGGATTGCTGCCCATCCGTTCCTGGTCGACGATGATCGCGGTGGTCAGGCCGTCGAGGACGTCGACCTCCGGCCGGGTCAGGGTCGGCATGAAGCCCTGCACGAAGGCGCTGTACGTCTCGTTGATCATGCGTTGGGACTCGGCGGCGATCGTGCCGAACACCAGGGAGCTCTTGCCCGAGCCGGAGACGCCGGTGAACACCGTCAGGCGTCGCTTGGGAATCTCGACGTTGACGTCTTTGAGGTTGTTCTCGCGGGCGCCCCGGACCCGGATCAGGTCGTGACTGTCGGCGGGGTGCGGGTCGGCCGGGGTGGCCTTGCTCATCGTCTCTCCCTGTGTCGGGGCCGGTCGACCCTCGCCGGCGTGGTCAGCGCGTTTGCTGGATGCGGATCAGGTTGCCGGCCGGGTCGCGGAAGGCGCAGTCGCGGATCCCGTACGGCTGGTCGATGGGTTCCTGCACGACCTCGGCGTCGCTGTCCTGCAGGCGGGCGAAAGTGGCGTCGAGGTCGTTGCTGGCCAGGTTGATGCCGGCGTAGGTGCCTTTGGCCATCATCTCGACGATGGTGCGGCGTTCGTCGTCGGTGACGCCTGGGTCGGCCGCCGGCGGGTGCAGGACGATGGACGTTCCGGGCTGGTCGGGCGGGCCGACGGTGATCCAGCGCATTCCCTGGTAGCCGACGTCGTTGCGGACCTCGAAGCCGAGGGTGTCGCGGTAGAAGGCGATGGCGGCGTCCGGGTCGTTGTGTGGCAGGTAGGCCGAGTGAATGGTGATGTCCATGCCGGTCACGCTAGCTGCGGCTCCGTGGCGGGAGCTTCTCGATTCCTGATCGGTCTGGTCACCTGTTTGGCCACGCACGCCGGGATGCCGGCGGTGGCCGTTGTGGCGTGCGTCCGGTAGACGCTGGGCGGCACACCGACCAGCTCGGTGAAGCGGGTGCTGAAGGTGCCCAGTGACGAGCAGCCGACCGTGAAGCAGACATCGGTGACGCTGAGGTCGCCGCGGCGCAGCAGGGCCATCGCCCGTTCGATGCGGCGGGTCATCAGGTAGGCGTACGGTGATTCGCCGTACGCCTGCCGGAACTGGCGGCTGAGGTGCCCGGCGGACATGTTGACGCCGCGGGCGAGCGCCTCGACGTCGAGGGGCTGCGCGTACTCCCGGTCGATGCGGTCGCGGACGCGGCGCAGCAGCGCGAGGTCGCGGAGCCGCTGCGCGTCGGTGGATCTGCTGCTCACCTGCGCGATGCTGCCACGTGGGTCCGACATTGCCCAGTATCGCCGCTCGGCCCGGCGGTCCGGTGCCGGCGGGAGGAATCCCGGCGGTCCGGTGCCGGCGGGAGGGTCAGGCCGGGCCGTCGAGCTGGGTACGCATGGCCGCTGCCAGCCCAGCCGCGTCGTAGTCCGGTCCCACCCCGGCGACGATGATCGCGTCGGCGTCGAGGTTGCGGGTCCGCAGGGGCAGAATGTCCTGGTACGCGGGAGAGTCGTACCAGGCGTGGGCGCTGGCCCGGTCGGGGAACTCGATGACGACGATCGTGCCGGGCCACTCCCCTTCGAGGACGTCGACGCGGGGGCCGTGGACGAGGAAGCGGCCGCCGAAAGGGCTCAGTGTTTCCTGGATGCGTTCCAGGTATTCGACCACTTCCCCGTTCGCGGCGATCGTTTTCAGGTGGGCGATTGCGTATGCAGACATCGGATCCGTTTCCACGTAGGTGTCGTCGCCACCGCGCTGGCTGGTGGTCGTTCATGCTAGGCCGTTTCGTCCTCACCGTGCCGACCCGCGGCTGCGGGAGGGTGGACCGGGACGAGCCGTACGACGGGGAGTTCCGGGCAACCAACCTGGGGCTGGAGGATCCGGGCGGGTTCTGGGCGGACCTGCGGTTCCCGGACGTGCTTGCGGTGGACGTGGTGGACCGGACGGTCAGTCGCGTCGAGCTGCCGGGCGGCTGAGTCGGGGTTTAGGGGCCGGGTGGTGGCTGGCGGGTGGACCGTAGCGCTCGGGTGATGATGTCGACGGCCCGGGTCAACGCCAGATGCGGACCTCGGCGCGGACAGGGTGGATCACCTGTGGGAACGCGCGGGTGCTTAGCACGGTATCTGGCGGACCCGGCGCGGGTGACAACGGGTCACAGGCCGCCAGCGACGCGCAGGGTGGCTCCGGTGGTGTAGGAGGCGTCGGGGCCGAGCAGCCAGGTGATCGCTCCGGCGACCTCGTCGGCGGTGCCGGCGCGGCCCAGCGGGATCCGGCCGGCGGCGCGGACGGGTCGGTCGGGCATGCCGGAGCCGGCGTGGAACTCGGTGTCGATGATGCCCGGCGAGACGGTGTTGACCCGGATGCCGCGTGGGGCGAGTTCCTTGGCCAGGCCGACGGTGAGGGTGTCGGTGGCGGCCTTGGTGGCGGCGTAGTGGATGTACTCGTGAGGGCTGCCGAGGGTGGCGGCGGCGGACGAGATGTTGACGATGGCGCCGCCGGTTTCCATCCGCCGGGCGGCCTGCTGGGCGCACAGGACGTAGCCGATGAGGTTGACGTCGACGACGCGGCGCAGGTCGGCCACGTCGAGGTCGACGAACGGGCCGATCAGGCTGCCCACGCCGGCGTTGTTGACCAGGCCGGTCAGCTGTCCCAGGTCGGCGGCGGCGTCGAACAGGCGTACCACGTCGGTGGGGTCGGCGGTGTCACCGGCGACGGTGGTCCCCCGCCGGCCGGCGGCGCGGACGTCGGCGAGCACCGCCTCGGCGGCGGCGGTGTCGCGGCGGTAGCCGATGACGATGTCGTGTCCGGCGGCGGCGAGCCGGCGGACGGTCGCGGCGCCGATCCCCCGGCTGGCGCCGGTCACCACGGTCACGGGCATGCGGTCCCCTCCCCTGGAACGAGGCGTTCCACTGTGGACGGCGTGGCCGTCGCGTGTCCGCAGCGTATCGGGGACCGGGCCGGTCGAGGTGGTCGCGCCGGGGTGGTGCCGGTCACGTTCCGGTGAGCAGCCGGGCCTCCTCCGGGGCGGTCAGGCCGCAGCTCAGCGGAGGCTCGCCGCGGGCCCGATCCCAGGCCAGCGTGTCGGCGGCGGTGACGGCGAGCGGGGTGGCCGGCAGCCCGGCGGCCCGGGCCCGGGCCGGACTGCGCTGCTGGGTGGACCAGTCGGCGCGGACCAGCGGGAAGAACGGCGCCACGGCGGCCGGGTCGACGGGTACGAGGTCGATCCGGGTGCCGGCGACGGTGGCGCAGGTGTGGATCAGGTCGGCGAGGGTGGTGGGTTCGGCGGGACCGACGGCGTGGAACGTGCCGGGCTGGTCGTCGGTGAGCAGGCGGACGACGAATCGCCCGAGGTCACGCACATCGAGCACCTGGACCGGTTGCGCGGGATCGCCGGGCAGCGCGACCCGGCCACCGCAGGCAGCGCGGCGTACCCAGTAGGTGAAGGTGTCCTGGGGATCGTGCGGCCCGGCGATCTTGCCGGGCCGCACGATGGTGGCCCGGTTGCCGTAGCGGGTCCGGACGTCCTGTTCGCAGGCGACCTTCAGGGGGCCGTAGGTGTCCTCGGTGAGTTCCTCGGTGCCGCTGCGGTCCGCGGGGCGAAGCGGGGTGTCCTCGTCGGAGTCGGGGCCGACGTCGGCGCGGGTGTAGACGGCGTTGCTGGAGATGAACAGGTAGCGGCCCACCCGGTCGTCGAGGGCGGTGCTGGCCTGGTCGACGTGCCGGGGGACGTAGCCGGTGGTGTCGACGACGGCGTCCCAGGTGCCGTGCCGCAGCGCGGTGTAGTCGCCGGTGTCCCGGTCACCGATGCGGCGTTCGACGTCGGGGAACAGGGCGGTGCCGGTGCGGCCACGGTGGAACAGGGTCACCTCGACGCCGTGGGCGAGCGCGTCGGTGACGATGGCCCGGCCGACGAAGGACGTACCGCCGAGGATCAGGATGCGCACGGCCGCCGAGGATAGCGGCGGTGGCCGCGGGTCGCGAGGTCGTTTACGGTGTGCGGCACGGCGGTCGTTCGGTGGATGGGTGGCGCGCATGTCCGGTGGTTCGGCGCTGGTGCTCGGTGGTGGTGGGGTCACCGGGGTGGCCTGGGAGCTGGGGATGCTGGCCGGGTTGGCCGACGCCGGCGTCGACCCGGGTCGGGCGGAGCTGGTGGTGGGGACGTCGGCCGGTTCGGTGGTGGGGGCGCAGGTGACCACCGGCACCCCGATCGAGCAGCTGTACGCGGGACAGTTGCGCGGCCCGGGCAGCGAGCTGCCGGCCCGGATCGGGCGGACGGTCCTGGCGCGCTGGATGTGGGCGGTGGTGCGGCACCGGGACCCGCGGCGGGCGCGGGCGGCGATCGGCCGGTACGCGTTGGCGGCGCGCACGCAGGACGAGGCGCGTCGGCGGGCGGTGATCGCGGCCCGGCTGCCGGGACACGAGTGGCCGCGGGAGCCGCGGCTGCTGGTGACGGCGGTGGACGCCGCCTCCGGGGAGTTCGTGGTGTTTGACCGGGCCTGCGGGGTGTCGCTTGTGGACGCCGTGGCGGCCAGTTGCGCGGTGCCGATGGTGTGGCCGCCGGTGACGATCGACGGGCGACGCTACATCGACGGTGGGGTGCGGTCGGCGGCCAACGTGGATCTGGCGGCCGGGTGCGATCGGGTGCTGGTGTTGGCGCCGATGACGCTGGGGGTGGCCAGGCAGGTGGGCCGGTTGCCGGCGGCGACACGGGTGGTGCTGGTGAGCCCGGACCGGGCGGCCCGGGCGACGATCGGCCGTAATGTGCTGGATCCGGCGCGTCGGGCGGCGGCCGCGCGGGCCGGTCGGGCGCAGGCGGCGGCGGTGCGCGACCGGGTGGCGTCCGTGTGGGGGCGGTGAGCGGGCCCCCGCGTACGCTTCGCGCGTCGTCGGAGGGTCGAGGTGCCGGTGTCGGACCCGCCTGGTAGGAAGATCAGAGAAAATCAAACACGTGTACGAAAGAGGAATCTGATGGCCGCCGCACGCGCCGCTGTTTCCGGGTTGGCGCCCCAGGACCTGCAGCACATCCGGGACACCCTCGCCGGGGGACGCAAGCCGAAGGTGATGTTCACTGAGTCGGCCGGCCAGATCGCTGGGCAACTGGGTCAGGTGGTGGAGCTGACCGATCCGGCGGTGTCGGACGAGTGGCTGGTCGTGCGGTTCGGTAAGGACGAGTTGCCGTTCTCCCCCGCCGACCTGCGGATCCCGCCGAAGGGTGCGCGGCGGGCGGAGCCCAGGCCGGAGCCCGAGCCGGAGCCGGCGGCCCCGCAACCGGAGTTCATGCTGGACCGGGCGCCGGTGCCGGCGGCCCGGAAGGAGGCGCCGTCCCCGGCGGCCCGGAAGGAGAAGGAGACGGCGATGCCGGCCGAGCAGCAGACGAGTTCCGACCCGGGTGTGTCCGCGGCGGAGCGGAAGCCGGTGCGGCGGGCAGGCAAGGCCGCGCGGTCCAAGTCGCCGGCCGGGTTGACCGTCACGCTGTCGTACGCCGAAGGCGAGTGGACGGTGGCGGCCACCCAGGGCAGCAAGGCCCTCGCCAAGCCGTACGTGGTGAAGCCCGCGGAGGCGTTGAAGATGGTGGCGCTTGTCGACGTGCCCGGGGTGCACGAGGCGGTGGAGCAGATCATGGCGGCGGAACGGGCGGAGGCGCAGGCGCAGGCCGACAAGCTGCGGGCGGAACTGGCCGAGATCGAGGCCCGGCTGGCCGAGTTGCGTGACGTCGGTTGACCGGCGTCGCCCGTCCGGGATCGGCCCCGCCGCACCGTCGTCGGACCGGTCGACCGTGCGGCCGGATCGCGGACCGGCCGACCGTGCGGCCGGATCGCGGACCGGCCGACCGTGCGGCGGGATCGCGGACCGGCCGACCGTGCGGCGGGATCGCGTCGGACCGGCCGACCGTGCGGCCGGTCCCGGTCCGCTCAGTGGTCGGGGATGTGCGCCACCCCGATGCGCTTGCGGAACACCCAGTAGGTCCAGCCCTGGTAGGCCAGCACGACCGGGGTGGCCACCACCGCCACCCAGGTCATGATCTTCAAGGTGTACGGGGTGGAGGACGCGTTCGCGATGGTCAGCGCACCCGCCGGGTCGCCGGTGGAGGGCAGCACCAGGGGGAACAGCGCGGCGAACAGGGTGGCCACGGTCAGCCCGATGGCGGTGGCGGTGCCGGCGAAGGCCCAGCCCTCCCGGCGTACCCGGGCGGCGGCCAGGCCGGCGAGCAGGGCGAGGGTCGCGGCGGCGGCGAGCACGGTGGCGGTGGTGTCGCCGCGTAGCCGCAGCGTCCAGGCCAGGAACGCGACGGCGAGCACGCCGGTGCCGGTGCCGGTGCGCACGGCGAGGGCACCGGCGCGGTGCCGCACGTCGCCGGTGGTCTTGAGGGCCAGGAACACGGCGCCGTGGGTGACGAAGACGGCCAGGAACACCGCACCGCCCAGCAGCGCGTACGGGTGGAGCAGATCGAGCAGGCCGCCGGTGTACTCGTGGTCGGCGGCCAACGGCACGCCACGGGTGATGTTGGCGAACGCGACGCCCCACAGGAACGCCGGCAGCAGCGACCCGATGAAGATGACGGTATCCCAGCGGCGTTTCCAGGTGGCGTCGGTCCGCTTGTGGCGGTACTCGAAGGCGACGCCGCGGCCGATCAGCGCCAGCAGGATGAGCAGCAGCGGCAGGTAGAAGCCGGAGAACAGGGTGGCGTACCACTCGGGGAAGGCGGCGAACATGGCGCCCCCGGCGGTGATCAGCCACACCTCGTTGCCGTCCCAGACCGGGCCGATCGTGTTGATCAGGACGCGGCGTTCCCGGTCGTCGCGGCCGAGTACCGGCAGCAGGATGCCGACGCCGAAGTCGAAGCCCTCCAGGATGAAGTAGCCGGTGAACAGCACGGCGATGAGCAGGAACCAGATGGTGGGCAGGTCCACGTCGGACTCCGATGGTCGCTCGGGGTGGGTGGCTTCGGGTTCGGTCGGTGCCGTCAGTAGGCGAAGGCGAGCGGCCGGTCGGCGTCGCTGTCGGTGTCGTCGGGGACCGGGTCCGGGGTGACGTCGGGGACGCCGGCCTTGGCGTAGCGGATCAGCAGGCGGACCTCGACGACGGCGAGGGTGGCGTAGATGAGGGTGAACGCGGTGAACGAGGTGAGCACCTCGGTCAGCGAGACGCTGCGGGAGACACCGTCGCGGGTGAGCATCTCGCCGAAGACGATCCACGGTTGCCGGCCCATCTCGGTGAAGATCCAGCCGAACGCGTTGGCCGCGAGAGGCAGCAGCGGCATGACCAGGCCGGCGCGTAGCAGCCAGCGGCTGGTGGGGGTGCGGTCCTTGCGCAGGGTCCACAGGACGAGCAGGGCGATCGCGGCGGCCGCCAACCCGAAGCCGATCATGAAGCGGAAGCTCCAGTAGGTGACCGGGATGATCGGGGTGTAGCTGCCGGCGCCGTACTGGGCGGCGTACTGGGCCTGGAGGTCGTTGATGCCCTGCACGGTGCCGTTCGGGTCGCCGGTGCCGAGGAACGACAACAGGTACGGGATCTTCAGGGCGAACACCTCGCGGCTGCCGTCGAGGCTGCCGACGGTGAGCACGGAGAAGGCGGCGGGGCTTTCGGTGGTGTAGAGGCCCTCGGCGGCGGCCATCTTCATCGGCTGCACCTCGGTCATGATCTTGCCTTGGATGTCGCCGGTGATGACGACGACGGCGGCCGAGACGAGGGTGACCCAGGCGCCGAAGCGGGCGGCAAACCGGTAGGCCGGGGTGTCGGCGCCGGCGGCGTTCGCGTCGGCACCGCCGGTGGCGGCGCGGCGGCCGCGGACGAGGTGCCACATGGCCACGGCGACCAGCAGTGACCCGGCGACCAGGAACGCGCCGGCGAGGGTGTGCGGGAAGGTTATCAGGGCGACCTTGTTGGTGAGGACGGCGACGATGTCGGTGAGTTCGGCGCGGCCGGTGTCGGGGTTGATCCGGTAACCGACCGGGTTCTGCATCCACGAGTTCGCGGCGAGGATGAAGTACGCGCTGAGGTTGGTGCCGATCGCGGCGGCCCAGATGCTGGCCAGGTGCAGGCGCTTGGGCAGCCGGTCCCAGCCGAAGATCCACAGTCCGATGAATGTGGATTCGAGGAAGAACGCCAGCAGCGCCTCCATGGCCAGGGGCGCGCCGAAGACGTCGCCGACGAAGCGGGAGTAGTCCGACCAGTTCATGCCGAACTGGAACTCCTGCACGATGCCGGTGACCACTCCCATCGCGAAGTTGATGAGGAAGAGCCGGCCGTAGAACTTGGTGAGCTTGAGGTACCGCTCGTCGCCGGTGCGGTGCCAGCGGGTCTGCAGGATGGCGACCAGCACGGACAGGCCGATGGTCAGCGGGACGAACAGGAAGTGGTAGACGGTGGTGACACCGAACTGCCAGCGGGCGACGTCCAACGCGTCCACCAGGAACCCCCCAGGCACTCATACTACGAGACGTAGTAAATACTACTGCCCGTCGTAGAGGATTTGACAGGGCCGGGAGACCCGGATCGACCCGGGACCAATGACCTTGATCACTCGGTGGTCTCGGCCGCGCCGGTCCCGGTGGTCCGTCGGCCCAGCGGTGGTCCGTTGGCCCCGCGGCGGTCCGTCGGCCCCGCAGCGGTCCGTTGGCCCAGCGGTGGCTGGTAACCCGACCACGCGCGGCGGCGATACGCCGGCTGATCGGTCGGGGTGCCCGGCGGCGGCCCGCTCAGGCGGTTCACCATCCGGGCGGTTGACCGGGCCGCCGCTGGCGTCCGGCTCCTACCATCGCCGGTGTCGGCATTTGGAGGTCGTCATGTCGGTCAAGGATCGGGCAGGGAAACCGAAGCTTCCGCCGCGCTGGTTCATCCGGCTGGCCTGGCGGGTGCACCGGGGCCTGTACCGGGTGTTCCGGGGCCGGGTGGGGCTCTGGCGGCCCCGCCCCGGCCGCTGGGGCACCCTGCGGCTGTCCACGACGGGAAGCCGCAGCGGCCAGCAGCGCGGCGTCATCATCGCGTACCTGGAGGACGGGCCGAACCTGTTCACGCTCGCCATGAACGGCTGGGGAGCGGGCGAGCCCGCCTGGTGGCTCAACCTGCGGGCGCATCCGGACGCCGCGGTCGACCTGGTCGACGGACGCCGGCTCGTGCGCGCACGCGCCGCAACGGGCGACGAGCGGTCCCGGCTGTGGGCCCGCTGGCGCGAGATCGACGCGAACCTCGATGCCTTCGCGGCGCTGCGGCCGTCCGAGACCGCCGTCGTGGTCCTGGAGCCACGCACCACCGGGTAGGGGGCCGGGCCGAAATGACTGGCCCCTCGGACCCCTCGGGCGCAAGGATCTCCGCGTGATGCTGCACGAGGACGAGGTCGCGGTCGATCCGGCGACCATCAGGGCATTAGTGGAGGCGCAGTGCCCCCAATGGGCCGGTCTGCCGTTGTCGCCGGCCGGCGCGGGCACCGACAACACCATGTACCGGCTCGGTGATCAGCTTCTTGTCCGGCTTCCCAGGACCGCCGAGAAGGCGCGGTCCCTGCGCAAGGAACAACGGTGGCTACCCCGGCTGGCGCCACTGCTGACGCATCAGATCCCGGCACCCGTACACGCCGGAACCCCCGCCGCCGCGTTCCCCCTCCCCTGGTCGATCTACCGGTGGATCGACGGCGACGAGGCCGGTCCGGGCACCGTGCAGGACTGGACGACCTTCGGGGCAGACCTGGCGGCCTTCGTCCGCGCGCTGCACGACGTCGACCTGATGGGAGCCACCCGCGCGGGCGACCTGAGCGGGTACCGCGGGGGCAGCCTGCGCGACTGCGACGGGTGGATCAGCCGGTGCTTCGCCGACTGCCGCCGCACCGTCGCGACGGAACTCGACATCGAGTCCCTGCACCGCTTCTGGCGGGCCGGGATCGCGCTGCCCGACCCGTCGGCGCCACACGCCTGGCTCCATAGTGACCTGAAGCCGACCAACCTGCTCGTCAGGGACGGCACTCTCGAGGCCGTCATCGACTTCGGGGGCCTGTCCGTCGGCTTCCCCGACGCCGAGCACGCCGCGGTATGGGACCTGCCGCCGCAGGCACGGCACGGGTACTGGAGCGTCACCAGGCTCGACGAGGCGACCTGGACCCGGGCGCGGGCCTGGGCCGTCGCGGTCGGTGTCAGCGGCATCTCCTACTACTGGCACACGTATCCGGCCTTCGTCGCCGAGTGCCGGGCACGGCTGCGGGGCATCCTCGACGACGCCGCCAGCCGATGACGAGGCCGGGGCGTGAACGCGTACACCGATCCGCGCGCGCGACGTGCGACGATCACCGGCTGATGGACACCTCTTCCGCTGACCGGTGGCGACCTCCCCCGCTGTGGCGTGGCCTCCAGACGTTCGCCCGCGTCCTGCTCGCCCCGTTCGCCCGGCTGCGGGTCACCGGAGACGTGCCGGCCGGGCTGCGCGACGGCCCACTGATCCTGGCCGCCAACCACCTCAGCCCGGCCGACCCCGCGGTGCTCACCGCCGCCTGCCGGGTCCGCCGCGTCGCCCCCCGCATCATGGCCACCGGCGGATTGTTCCGGGCACCGGTGGTCGGTTCCCTGATGCGGGCCAGCGGCCACCTGCGCGTCGACCGCCGCACCACCACCGTCGCCCAGGCCCTCGACCGGGCCTCAGCCGCCCTCGGCGCCGGCTCGGTGGTGCTCGTCTATCCGGAGGGCCGCATCACCCTCGACCCCGGGCTGTGGCCGGAACGGGGCCGCACCGGCACCGCCCGGCTCGCCCTGGCCACCGGCGTAACGGTGGTGCCGGTGGCCCAGTGGGGTTCGCACGAACTGCTGCCGTACGACGCGCCGAAGGGGGCTCTGCGCTCGCTGGCCCGGGCGCTGCGCCGCCGGCCGGTGGTGCGGGTGCGGTTCGGCGAGCCGGTCGACCTGGCCGACATCGACCCCGCCGCGCCCGGCGCGGCGGTGCGAGCCACCGAACGCATCATCGACGCGCTCACCGAGACCCTGGCGGGACTGCGCCCCGACGAACCCGACCTGCCCAGGCACGTCGACCCCAGCCGCCCGGTCTCGACCAGCCGGTCCCGGCCCCGACGCCGCACCGGCTGAGCCGCGCACCGGCGGACCGGCGGCCGTGCCGTACCGTGACTCCCCATGAGCGCGGCCGTCACCGTCGAGCGGGTGGTCACCGAGCGGGGCGAGCTGGTACTGCGCCGGCACGGCGACCACCACGAGATCATCAGCAACGGGGTGTTCCTCATGGACACCCGGGCCGGTGAGTCCGAACGCCTGCTGGTGCGTGCCGCCCTCGGCGCCGTACCGCCGGGGGCACGGCTGCTGATCGGCGGGCTCGGCGTGGGGTTCTCGCTGGCCGAGGCGGTCCGCTCCGCGACGCCCGCCGAGATCGTGGTCGTGGAGATCGAGCCGACGCTCGTGACCTGGCACCGCACCCACCTCGCGTCGGTAAGCGGCAACGCCCTGGCCGATCCGCGGGTCCGGGTCGTCACCGCGGACCTCGTCCGGTGGCTGCGCACCACCGACGAGACCTTCGAGGCCATCTGCCTGGACACCGACAACGGTCCGGACTGGACCGTCTTCGCCGGCAACGCCGCCCTGTACGACGAGACCGGGGCCACCCTGCTCCGCGACCGGCTGACCGACGGCGGCGTGTTGACGGTGTGGAGCGCCGCGACGGCACCGGACTACGTCGAGCGGCTGCGCGCCGCGATCGGCCCGGTGACGACGTACCGGGTGGAGGTCGCGCGCGGCGAACCGGACGTGGTCTATCTGGCCCGCCGCGTCGACAACCCGTCCGCGGCGTCGCGACCAAGCCTGGCGGACGACCTACCCGGATCCACGCTGCCGCAGGTAGAACCGGACCGCCTCGCGGGTGGTGCGCACCCCGAACAGGTGCCGCACTCCGGCGATGCGCCGGTTCGCGGTACGTAACGACAGGAACTCCGCCGCCGCCGCGGCGGCGATCGTCTCGCCATTGGCCAGCCGGTCCAGCAGGGCCCGCTGCTCGGGTACCAGGCGTTCCACCAGAGCCCGCTGCTCGGGTACCAGCCGAGGGCCGGCCGGCTGGCCGGGGACCCGCAGCGTGCGAGCCGCGACCGGGGCCAGCCGGACCGGACCGAGCCGACCCAGACCGGCCAGCACCGCCCGGCCGACGGGCGCCGCCGGATCCACCACCGCCAGCACCGACGTGCCGCGCGCCGCGGCGCTCAGCACCGCCTCGGCGGTGCGCGCGTCCGGCACCGGGCCCACCAGCATCACCGCCGGGTCCGCCGGTCCGTCCGGTGCGCCGCCGATCCCGCCCGGTGCCACCGGGAAACCTCGACGGGGCCGGTAACCGGCCCGCTCCACCACCGCCAGCAGCGCCGCCGCGTCCGCCGCCGACGCCGCCACGCACCGCACCGGTTCCCGGGGGTACGCGGCCGGTGTGGCGCGGGCGCTCGGTTGCCCGGTCATCGGGTCACCGCCGGAGCCCAGACGGCGGACCGGCGGGCGCGTGCCCCGGTGACCGACGGTGCGTACGGCACAGTCCCTCCCGCAAAGCCGACCAACCCCGGGGCCGCCACTGTGACCAGGCACGCCGGGTCCTGAGCCGGCAGGATAGACCGACCCGGGCCGTCACCGAGGGACGCCGCACCGATACGCGTCGCAACCATTGCGGTTACCCATCGGTCACCTGCGACCCGGCATACTTCGGAGGTGACCGCACGTTTCCCGTACCTCGACGCGCCCGCCCCGCTGGCCTTCGCCCACCGCGGCGGCGCCGCCGACGGCGACGAGAACACCGCCGAGGCGTTCGCGCGGGCCATCGCCCTGGGCTACCGGTACGTCGAGACCGACGTGCACGCCACCGCGGACGGCGTGCCGGTGATCTTCCACGACCCGACGCTGGAACGGCTCACCGGTGAGCCGGGTCGCGTCGCCGCACTGCGCTGGGCCGACCTGGCCAGCGTGCGGGTCGCCGGGGCGGCCGCGGTCCCCCGGCTCGACGAGGTGCTCGGTGCGTGGCCGGAGGTGCGGTTCAACATCGACGTCAAGGCCGGCGGCGGTGTCGACCCGACGGTGGCGGTGGTGGAACGCGTCGGAGCCGGCGACCGGGTGCTGCTCGCCTCGTTCAGCGACGCGCGGCTGACCCGGCTGCGGTCCCTCGCCGGCCCGAAGGTCGCCACCTCGCTGGGCATGCGCGGGGTCGCCCGGCTGTGGCTGGCCTCCCGCACCGGCACGCGGATCACCCTGCCGCCGTCGGTGGTGGCCGCGCAGGTGCCGGTGCGGCACGGACCACTGCGGGTGGTGGACCGCCGGTTCGTGGACCACGCCCACCGGCTCGGCCTGCAGGTGCACGTCTGGACGATCGACGATCCGGCCGCCATGACGGGGTTACTCGACCTCGGTGTGGATGGCATCATGACCGATCGCGTCGACCTGCTTCGCGAGACGTACCGCACCCGTGGCCACTGGCCGACCGACCCGCCCGGCTGACACCGCCAGAGGCGGGCGGCCGGGGCCCGCCGACCCGGAAAGGGACCACCATGGCCTCCAGTGCCGCCGACCCGGCCACCGGACCGGGCGAGCCGGTCGGCCCCGCCGGACCGGCCGGTCCACCACCGGCCACCCGCCGGGAACGCAGAGGGTGGTACGTCTACGACTGGGCCAACTCGGCCTTCCAGACCACGGTCATCACCGTGTTCCTCGGGCCGTTCCTCACCTCCGTCACCGAACTGGCGGCCGGTTGCGAACTGGGGGCCGACCGCTGCGACGGGTACGTCTACCCGCTGGGCATCAAGGTCGCCGCCGGCTCCTTCTACCCGTACCTGATCTCGCTCTCGGTGTTCCTCACCGTGTTCGTGCTGCCGGTGATGGGTGCGGTGGCCGACCGGTCGCTGCACAAGAAGCGGCTGCTGGCCGGCGCCGCGTTCACCGGCGCCGGGGCGACCATCGCGATGGCGTTCGTCACCGGCGACCGGTACCTGCTGGGCGGGGCGTTGTTCGTGGTCGCCAACATCTCGTTCGGTGCCGCGATCGTGGTGTACAACTCGTTCCTGCCGCAGCTCGGCGGGCCCGACGAGCGGGACGCCATCTCCAGTCGCGGCTGGGCCATCGGTTACCTGGGCGGTGGGCTGCTGCTGGCGCTGAACCTGGTGGCCGTCAGCATGCTCACCGAGGACGGCAACCCGCAGCGCACCCTGGACCTGGCCCGCTGGTCGATCGTGTCGGCCGGGGTGTGGTGGGCGGCGTTCACGCTGGTGCCGCTGCGCTGGCTGCGGGAGCACCCGACGACCGAGGCACTGCGCGCCCACGGCAACGTGCTCACCGACGGGTTCCGGCAACTCGGCCGCACGCTACGGGAGATCAAGGCGTACCCGCTGACGTTGTACTTCCTGCTCGCGTTCCTGGTCTACAACGACGGCATCCAGACCGTCATCACCCTGGCCAGCCAGTACGGCACCGAGGAACTGCGGCTGGAGCAGGGCACCCTGATCGTGACGATCCTGCTGGTGCAGTTCCTGGCGTTCGGCGGGGCCCTGCTGCTCGGCGCGTTGGCCGGCCGCATCGGTGCCTGGAAGACGGTGCTGCTGAGCCTGGTGCTGTGGACCGGTGTGATCGTCGCCGCATTCCGGCTGCCGGCCGAGGCACCGGTGCCGTTCATGGTGCTGGGAGCCGCCATCGGGCTGGTGCTCGGCGGCAGCCAGGCGCTGAGCCGATCCCTGTTCAGCCAGCTCATCCCGCGCGGCCGGGAGGGCGAGTACTACGGCTTCTACGAGATCAGCGACAAGGGCACCAGCTGGCTCGGGCCGCTCGCGTTCGGGCTGGTGTTCCAGCTCACCAACAGCTACCGGGTCGGGCTGGTGTCGCTGCTGGTGTTCTTCGTGGTCGGGTTCCTGCTGCTGCTGGCCGTGCCGATGCGGCGGGCCGTGCTGGCCGCCGGCAACACGCCACCCAGGGTGCTGTGAGGCGACCCGCCGGCGGCTAGGCTGCCCGACCGTGACCGACGACTCCGCCCTCTCCCCCACCTGCCTGGCCCATCCCGCGTCCGCGGGACCGGACCACGCGGGCTGCACGCCGCAGCGGCGCGACGGGCGACCGCTGCACGCCGCGGTGCTGAAGTACTTCTGGGGTCCGATGGACTGCGGCAAGTCGACGATGGCACTGCAGATGAACTACAACCACGCCCGGCAGGGCCGGCGCGGGCTGGTGCTGACCCGCATCGACCGGTCCCTGGGGCCACGGGTCACCACCCGGATCGGACTCGCCCACGACGCCATCGAGGTCACCGACGACCTGGACCTGGTGGCACTGGTTCGCGGCCGGTGGGCCGAGGGCGTCCGGGTCGACTACCTGATCTGCGACGAGGCCTGCTTCTACACCGTGCGGCACGTCGAGCAGATGGCCGAACTGGTCGACTCCTTCGACGTGGACGTGTTCGCGTTCGGCCTGGCCACCGACTTCCGGGCGGAGATGTTCCCGGCCGCGCGACGATTGTTCGAACTGGCCGACGAGGTGACCCGCATCCAGGTCGAGGTGCTGTGCTGGTGCGGCCGGGAAGGGCTGCTCAACGCCCGGGTGGTCGGTGGCGCGGTGGCCCGCGAGGGTGAACAGGTGGTCATCGGGGACACGGTGGACGACGCGCAGGTGCGCTACCAGGTGCTGTGCCGGCGCCACCACCGCACCGGTGACCTGGGGCCGATGACCTGACGCCCGACAACCGGGCCGGAGTGACCCGTGACCGCCGGGGCCGGCCCGAACCGGCCGGCCCGCGTCGCTGCCCGGCTCAGATCGGGGTGTCGCCGCACACCCGCCAGGTGCGGCCGTCCTGGACGACGTCCAGCGTGCGGCGCTCCACCGCGCCGGTACGGCGCACCACGTCGACGGTCACCGTGCCGTGCGGCCGGCCGTCCTTCGTGGCCACCGACACCGTGCCGATCGTGTACCGGAGCACCGCGTCCAGCCCGCCGGTGCGGCGGACGAACTCGTCCCGGGTCCACCGTTGCCGGCTGGCCGGGCACAACTCGTCGTAGGCGTGGCCGGCATTGCCGGCGGACACGTCGTGCAGGAACGCGTCAGCCGCCGCCCGGACCGGCTCCTCGGTGCCCCGCAGCGCCTGCAGATTCCACACGCCGAGCCCGGCGGCACCGATGCAGCAGACCAGCAGGATCAGGCCGGTCGCCACGAGGGCGACCCGCCACACCGACCGCCGCCGGGCCGGGTACGCGGCGGCGCCCTCGGAGGCCATGCCCCTCACCGTAGATAACGGCCGGGCGCGACCGCAGCGGAACGCCGCTTGGTAGATTCGCCGCATCCTGAGCATCGACATCGACCCACGGTCCACCGTTCCGCCGTACGAGCAGATCCGGGCGGGGGTCGCCACGCGCGCCGCGGACGGCTCGCTGCCGGCCGGCACCCGGCTGCCCACGGTGCGCGACCTGGCCACCCGGCTCGGGGTGGCCGCCAACACGGTCGCCAAGGCCTACCGGGAACTCGAGCACGCCGGGCTGGTGGAGACCCGCGGCCGGCACGGCACCTTCGTCACCGCCCGCGCGGCCGGCGTGTCACGGGAGGCCCAGCAACTGGCCGCCCGGTACGCCACGGACAGCCGGGACCTCGGCGTCGACCCGCGGCAGGCCCTCGCCCTGGTCCGGGCGGCATTGGGCCTGGACCCGCAGGACTGACCGCGGGCCGGCCCGACCGGCTACCGTCGGCGCATCGTCCCCCGATGGCGCAGGAGCCGACATGCCCCGCTTCGTGCAACCCGCACCCATCGCCACCGACCCGTACGCCACCGACCGGCTGCTGCACACCTGGCTGGACCGGCACCTCGGCACCGACGGTCTGGCCGCCGCGCAACCCCGGTTGACGGCACTGGCCGCCGAGGTCGCCGGGCCGCTGCGGGCGGCGCACGCCGACGCGGAGGAACACCCGCCGACACTGGTGCGGTACGACCCGTGGGGAGCCCGCATCGACCGGATCGACACGTCCGCCGGCTGGCAGGCCCAGCGTGCCGCCGCCGCCCGGCACGCGGTGGTGGCCCTGCCGTACCTGCCGGACGCCCGCGGCACCTGGGGCGCCGCGGCCCGGATCGTGCAGCACGCGCTGCTGCACCTGTACGGGCCGGAGTCGGCGACCTTCTCCTGCCCGGTGGCGATGGCCGACGGCGCCGCGGCGCTGCTCAACCTGCCCGAGGTGGACGGCGACGTCCGGGACGCCTGGCTGCCCCGGCTCACCGCCACCGACCCGGCTGTCGCGGTCACCAGCGGGCAGTGGATGACCGAGGCGCAGGGCGGCTCCGACCTGGCCCGCTCCGGCACCACGGCGAGCCGGGCGCCCGACGGGTCGTGGCGGCTGACCGGGGACAAGTGGTTCTGCTCGGCCGCCGACGCGGCGATGGCGGTGGCGCTGGCCCGGCCCGAGGGCGCCGGCCCCGGCAGCCGGGTGCTGGTGCCGTTCCTGGTGCCCCGGTACGCCGCCGACTCACCACTCGCCCAGGCCGACCTCGACCCGGGCGCCCCGGCACCCGGCGTCCGGGTGCACCGGCTCAAGGACAAGCTCGGCACCCGGGCCCTGCCCACCGCCGAGATCGGGCTGCGGGACGCGTACGCGGTCCCGCTGGGTGACCCCAACCGGGCCGGACTGGCCCGGGCGATGACGCTGGTGGTGGTGACCCGGCTGCACAACGCCGCGGCCGCCGCCGGCGGCATGCGACGCGGCCTGGACCGGGCCGTCGCCTACGCGGCCACCCGGCAGGTCGCCGGCGGCCGGCTGGCCGACTCCCCGCTGCACCGCGCCACCCTGGCCACCCTGGCCGTCGACGCCGCCGGAGCGTTCCTGCTGGCCGGGCACGCGTTCGCGCTGCTCGGCCGGATCGAGGTGGGCTCCGACCCGGCCGCCGCCGACGAACTGCGGATCGTCGCGCCGCTGGCCAAGTTGGCCACCGGCCGGCTCGCCGTGTCCAGCGCCAGCGAGTACGTGGAAAGCTTCGGCGGGGCCGGCTACGTCGAGGACACCGGGGTGCCCCGGTTGCTACGCGACGCCCAGGTGTTGCCGATCTGGGAGGGCACCACGAACGTGCTGGCCCTCGACGCGTTGCGGGCGGTGGTCCGCGACGACGCCGCGCCCGCGTTGCTGCGCCGCCTCGACGCGGCCGCCGACACGGCCCGCAAGCTGCACCCGGGCCTGGCGGACACGCTCGCCTCCGCCGCCTCCCGGTTGCGCGCCGACCTGGCCGAGGTGGCGGCCGACCCGACGGGGCCGGCGGTGCTGGCCGGGGCGCGCGGGCTGGCGCTGCGGATGGCGTACGCGTTGACCGCGGCCCTGCTGGTCGAGCAGGCTGCCTGGGGCGACGAGGTGGCCGAGGTGGCGGCCCCGCTGTGGGGTCGCCGCTGGCTACGCAACGAGGACATCGCCGTAGCCGCCCACTCCCACGCCGACACCCTCCTGCCCCACCCCCGCTAAGCGTCGATCCCGCTGAGCGTCGATCAGGAGGTTACCGAGCGAGTCGGAGATCAAAGTGCCGGGCAACCTCATGATCGACTAGGCTGGTGGAGCGGCGGAGAGGCGGAGAAAGCCGGCGACGCGGGGCGAGAACGTGATCGAGGTCTGGTCGCCGAGTGCGGCGCGTACGCCGTCGGCGACGTCGGCGTCCGGCTCGCCGAACACCTCGAACCGCACCACCGCGCAGTGCCTCATGACCTCCTGAATGTAGGGATCGGCGAGCTTCCAGTGGGCGCGGACGGCGTCGGAGTCCTGGTAGAGCTGGAAGCTGTGCGCGAGCATGTGTTCGGTGTCCACGAAGGTCTGCACCATCAGCTGCGACCCGTGCTCGTGGGTGAAGTCGACCGCCTGCGTGATGGCGTCGCGGAAGCGGTCCAGGTGGCCGTCGGTGATCCGCATGGTGTTGCGGAAGAGAAGGATCGTGTCGTCCTGAGTGGTCACGGTTCGACTGTGCTCCCTCAACGGGACTTGAGGTCAAGGCCCGTCGGTTGACCTTCGGGCCCGCGCGGCCCCCGGCGCGTCCGCGCCGTTGCGTACGAGACGGCCCGTGACCAGTGCTGCCGTCGCGCAGAGGAGAGCCAGGCCGAGCAGCGTGAGGCGCCAGGCGTCGGTCAGGTGCTCGCCCAGGAACTCGGCGTCGGTGGTGGGAATGTTGCCGGTGGCGACGCGCCCGGCAACCTCGGACGAGCCCAACCGGGTGCTCAGCAGCGCGGTGACAGCGGCGCCGAAGAGTGCGAGGACGAGGGCGTTGGCTGTGCTGCGGACGGTGTTGAGCATGCCGGCGGCCATGCCCGCGCGGCCGGCGTTGACCTGGTTCATGGCCTGGGCGTCGATGATGCCGGCCGCGAGCCCGGCACCGGCGCCGATCGTCAGCAGCGGCCCGGCCAGGCTCGCGATGTCGATGTCGGCGTGCAGGCGGCTGAGCCAGGCGTTGCCCGCGGCCTGCACCACCAGGGCGCTGGTGATGACGATCGCCGGACTGTCACCGCGGTTGACCAGACGGGCGGCGAGGGTCGGCAGGAGCACCATGGGTACGGTGGGCGGCAGCATGATCAGGCCCGTGGTGGCGGCGCTGTATCCGGCCGGCGACTGCAGGTAGCTGGGCAGGAAGGCCAGCACGCCGCCGTAGCCGAAGGCCATCGTGCTGGCGGCCAGCAGCCAGCCCGTGAACCGGCGGTGACGCAGCAGGGTCAGGCTGGTCGCCAGCACGGTCGCACCGGCCCAGGCGATGCGTGACTGGTCGGTGTCCCGGGTCTCGCTCATGGTGCCGGTCCCGACGAGCAGGGCGAGACCGACCAGCGCGAACACGCCGAAGCCCAGTCGCCATCCCAGGGCGCCGACCATCCACCCCGAGGCGGCGGGGCCGAGGGCCAGGCCCAGCCCGGCGGTGGCGCCCATCGCGGCGAACGCGCGGGTGCGTGCCCGCCCGGTGAACGTCGCGGCGAGGATCGCTCCCCCTGACGCCATCACCGCGGCCGCGCCGATGCCGGTGAGTACCCGCGCCGCGAGCAGTCCCCCGATCATGGGCGCCACGGCTGCCGTGAGGCTGCCGGCCGCATAGGCGCCAGCGCCCAGGCGGTAGATCCGCCGCCGTCCGAGCGCGTCGGCGAGCGAGCCGGCGACCAGCATGAGCGCCGAGGCGGTCAGGAAGTAACTGGTCACGACCCACTGCGCGGCGGCACCCCCGGTGTTCAGGTCGGCGGCGATGTCCGGGATCGCCACGGCGGCTCCCGACATGGACATCGGCAGTGCGAGGAAGCCGGCTAGGACCACCAGCAGCGTGCCGCTGGCTGACGGTGGTCCTGACCTTGACGCGATGAAGTGGGTCTCCGATGTGCCGGGATGCTTGGGTGGCGTGCCCATGGGGTCGGCCTCCTGCCGTCGCGCGGTTGTCAGCGGTTGTCCGCCTGGTTTCGCACGGAGGCCAGGGCACCGCTCCACGCGATCAGTTCCGCCACGAGTTCGCCGAGGTCGTCCGCGTGTCGCTCGGCGGGTGCGAAGACGCCGGTGGTGGTCGGGTCGGCCGGGTCGAGGCCGGTGTAGTCGAAGTCGGTGAAGGTGTTGAGGGCGACCTGGGTGCGCACGTCGGCGAGCTTGATCTCCGCGCCGATCTGTCGAAGCTGCTCGACAGCACGCACCCCGCCGTTGACGCCGTAGCTGACGAATCCGACCGCCTTGTCGTTCCATTCGTAGAAGAGGTGGTCGATCGCGTTCTTCAACGGGCCGGGCACTCCGTGGTTGTACTCGGGCGTGACGAACACGTAGCCGTCGAAGGACGCGATGGCCTCGGCCCATCGCCTGGTGTGCGGGTGGGTGAAGGCGAGGCCGTAGAGCGCCGGCACGTCGGGCGCCGGAAGGTCGAACGCGGCGACGTCGAGCGACTCGAAGGTCGCCCCGTCCGAGCCGTGCTTGCGGGCGATGTCCAGCGCCCACTCGGCCACGGCCTTGCCTCGGCGGTGGCTACGGGTGCTGGCGGTGATGATCGCGATGCGGGTCATGAGGATCCCTTCCTGGTGTAAAGTACAACGAGCACTTTACGCAGTAGGATGAGCCGCGCAACCAGTCACGTGGGAGGTCCTGTGATTCACCGCTCAAGCGATCCCGAGCAGCATGGCGGGAGCAGGCTGAGAGCGGCGAAGCGCGCCGCGATCACGGCCGGCGCCCTGGAAGTGTTCGCCCGTGACGGGTACGCGCGGGCGAGCGTCGACGCGATCGCGGTCGAGTCCGGTGTCTCGACCCGCACCATCTACAAACACTTCGCCGACAAGGCCGCCCTGTTCGCCGCCGTGATAGCCGACTCGGCCGCCAGCGTGGCCGCCGAGGAGAGCGCGTTGATCGCCCACCACCTCGACGGCGTCACCCGAGCCGAGGAGATCGGACCCGCGCTTGTCGACTTCGCCAGGACGTGGCTGTCCGACACGACCCGGTCCAGTGCGCATCAGGCGCTGATCCGGCAGGTCCACGCCGAGGCGACCCACCTCGGTCACGACATCGTCGCCACCTGGTGGCGGGCCGGACCAGGTCGGGTACGCGCCGCCCTGGCCGAGCGCCTGGCCCGATGGGCTGACGAGGGACTGCTACGGGTAGCCGACGCCGAACAGGCCGCGGTCCACTTTGCGCAACTCGTCTCGGCGGCCCCCGGGCCGCCGACATCGGACCTCACCGCGTCCGAACGCGAGGCATGGATCGCCGCCGGCGTGCAGGTGTTCGTACGCGGCTACGGCACATGACCGGACGCCGCGACGACGACGCCCGCTCATCCGCCGACCGACTGCGGTGAGTTCTGCGGGCCCCATCGACACCCGACCAGCATGTCGCCATGGCCGAGTCGTTCACCGTAGCCCTGCGCGGATACGACATGAAGCAGGTCGACGCGCTTCTGGCGCAGGCCGACGAGGCGCTTGCCGGCGACAGCGGTGTGGCCAGGGCAGCGGCCCGGCACGCCCTCCAGACGACCACGTTCACCGTTCGACTCCGTGGCTACGCGCGCGCGGAGGTCACCGAGGCCGTGACTCGACGGATGCGTTCGCTCGGCTAGCTAGCCCGCGCCACCGCGGCGGACGTGCCCGGACACCTGCCGGGACTCAGCGCAGCGGCCCGCGGGCCACGGCGGCCGACATCGTCTCCGCGTCGCCCGGTGCCACCCACTCCAACCACCAGGTGGCACCCGCCTCGGCGATCTCCCCCAGGTAGGCCCGCTCGGCCCGCTCGTCGCAGCGGCGTCGCCGGCCACCGATCGCCACGTCGAAGGGCCGACCCCCGGCCCCGACCGTCGGCGTCCGGTCCACCAGGCCACGCACCTCGTCCGGGGTGAAGTCGGACCAGTCGTCGGTGGAGGTGAGCTTGTACGGCACGATGCCATCGCACCTGGCGGCCCGGCGCAGCACCGCCTTCGCCTCGGCGCTGCCGCCCACCCAGACCGGCACCCGGGGCACCTGCACCGGCGGCGGGCGCAAGGCCACCGCGTCCACTGTGTAGTGCTCGCCGCGATGGGTGACCGGCTCCCCACCGAGCAGGCCGGTGAGCAGGTCGAGACCCTCGTCCAACATCACCGCCCGTCGCTTGGCGTCGGTCTGCTCGCCGAACCCCGTCAGGCTCCGGTCACCGGAGTCACCCAGGCCGACCCCGACGGTGGTCCGGCCGCCAGACAGGTGGTCGAGGGTGAGAACCTGCCGGGCCAGGGTGGCGGGTCGACGGCGAGGCAACGCGGTGACCGTGGTGCCCAACCGGATCCGATCGGTGCGCGCTGCGATCGTGGCGAGCATCTGCCACACGTCGAACGTCGGGGGGTCACCGTCTCCCGGATAGACGATGTAGTCCTCGAAGAACACCCCGTCCCAACCCGAGCGTTCCGCGAGGATTCCCAAATCCACCAGGGTGGACACCTCGATGCCCGGACCACCGCAACAGAGTTCCAGACCGTGCCTCATGTCCGCCGAGGCTAAGGCCAGGCTGTGACAAGCTCGGAATTCGTTGTACGAGCCCCGATCAGCGGGAGCCGCGGCGGGCCCGGGCCGCCCAGATCGCGTACGCCGGATCGCGGTCCAGGTTGTGCCGGTCCCGGTCGTAGCGACGGGTGGTACGCGGATCAGCGTGCCCCATGGCGTCCTGCACGTCCTCCAACGGCACCCCCTCGGCGCGCGCCGTGGTGGCGAACGCGTGCCGGAGCGAGTGCGGCGACAGCCGCGCCCAGGCCGCGATCCCGGCGTCCCGGGCCAGCCGGCGGACCAGCCGGAACACCGTGTGCCGGTCGAGCCGGCCACCGTTGACGGTGACCAGCAGCGGACCGGTGAGCCCGTCCACCGGAATCCCCCGCGCGGCGGCCCGTTCAGCCAGGTAGTCGTCGATCACCTCGGCCGCGGCGGGGGTGAGGGCGCGGCGGCGGGCCCGGCCACCCTTGCCGACGAACCGCAGACTGCGGTGACCGCGTTCCCGACCGAGGTCGGTGAGGTCCAGCGCGACCAGCTCCCCCACCCGCAGGCCGAGGTCGGCCAGCAGGGTCACCACCACCCGGTTGCGGGTGGCGACGGGACCGGTGGCGGCCGCCGCGGTGGCCAGCAGGTCGTCCACCTCCCGCGCGGTGAGGCCCACCGTGGCCGAGTGGTCCCGGTCGACCCGGGGCCGGTCGGCGCCGGTCACCGGATTGACGTCCACCGCGCGCAGCTTCACCAGGAAGCCGTACCAACTGGACAGAGCCGACAGCTTGCGCGCCACGCTTGTCGCGGCCAGCCTGGTTTCCAGGTCGCGGGCGTGGGCGTTGACGTCCAGGAACGTCGCCCGTAGCGGGTCGATGTCACGTCCGGCGCACCAGGCGAGCCAGCCGGCGATATCGCCGCGGTAGGCGGTGCGGGTATGAACGGACAGGCGCCGGTTGGCCAACCACGCGTCGGTGAGGTCCATCGGGGCACCGGTCGGTGTGGCGAGCGGCGAGGGTGCGGACCGGACCGCCACTCCGGCGTGTGACAGGGACATGTCGGAAAGATTCTCAGGATCCGCGCCGGTTGGCCACGGCGACGCGCCGGTGCGCTCCCCAGCCCGCTTCGCTGGCCGTTACGTACGCGCCGTCCAGCCGGTTATGCCATAGGACCAGGACCGCCTACCCGCCAGCGACTGATCGAGCTGCCGGCTGCGGTGTTTCGCTCGGTGCGTTGAGTACGGCGAGGAGGCCCCCGCGTGCGACCCGGCGGACCATCGTCATTTCAGGTAGGCGTTAGCGTGCTCCTCGCGCTGCTCCTAGGGCTGGTCTTTCCGGCAGCCCTACGTACCGGAGAGGGTGGGACGCCGGCCGCGCTGGCCTTCTGCGTGATGGCGCTCGCCGGCGCTCGGCTGGGGCGGCTGGTCGCGACCGGCGAGCCGCGCCTCATGGAGTTCAGCTTCTGGACGTTCGTCTACGTCTTCCTGGGGCTCCCGGCGCTGATCCAGTTCCAGACCGCCACGTTCCCGGCGGTGGCCCCGTGGTTCGACCATAACCTCAGCGACGACGCCATGTGGGCGACACTTATCGGTTCGTCGGCCGCGTTCGTCGGGGTCTGGTTGGCGACGGGCCTGCCGGTCGCGGATCGCTCCATGTCCGCCCGTCCTATCAACGAGGGGCGGGCCTATCTGCTGGCCGTCGGCGCCCTCATGGCGAACCTGTACTACCTGGCCCGGGTCGGACCGGCGTCATTGTTGTTGAGTAGACAGGAACTGGTCGAGGTCAAGGCAGCGATCTGGCCGGATATCGAAACGGGGATGGCCGCGCTGATGCTGGCCGCGTGTACGTTGCCGCTGCTCGTCGCCTTCATCGGCCTGCTCCGGGTAAACCGACAACGGACGGCCCGCGGTGAACCTCGGCGCTACCTGCTGCTTATCCTGGTCGGCTGCGCGGTCGTCTACTCCATCAACCCGATCAGCAGCCCTCGCTACCACACGGGGACGGTCCTGCTGTCCATGGCGGCGGCCATGGGGGCGTACGCCACCGCATGGCGCGCCAGGATTTCGGCCCTCGCCTTCATATTCGGCCTGATCTTCCTGTTTCCTGTTGCCGACGCCTTCCGGCGGCCAGGCGGCGCAAACTGGCAGTTCGACCCGTGGTTCGCGTTGACCACCGGAGATTTCAACTCGGCGACACAGACCATCAATTCGTTGACATTCATCAATGACAACGGAATCGCATGGGGTCAGCAGTTGCTCGGTGTCCCGCTGTTCTGGGTGCCGCGCCATGTCTGGCCGGAGAAGCCGGATGCCACGGGCGTCGTCATCGCCGAATACATGGGATATCCCTACACCAACGACTCGTCACCGCTGATCTCGGAACTCCTGATCAACGGGGGTTGGCCCCTCATGATCATCGGGATGCTCGTCGTCGGCTGGTGGGTTCGCCGCAGAGACGACTACTTCATTCAGCGGCATCGACTCGGCGAGCGTCCAGCGGAGTTCGGCTGGATTCTTCCGTTCTATCTCATCATCCTGCTGAGGGGATCGCTGCTGTCGGCCGCTCTGCACTTCGCGGTCATGTGGGTGGCGGCGCGATTCGTCATCGGTAGGTCCGGCGCTGCCGGCATGGCTCCTCCGCGACAACGCCGGTCCCATGCGTCCGCCACCGACGTAGCGACTTCGTCAGGCGGGCGGCGACCGTGACGGGCGGCCAACACGGCACGGCAGCGAGAGTGCGCTCGTCGGCTACCCGGTGATCGACACGCCAACACAGGAGTTGATCTGGCGCCCGGGGACTGCGGGAATGCGTCGGCGGCGTCCCGGGCTCGGTACGCCGCCGACACTGTTGCCAACAGCTCGCTTTGCGGGGGTCAGGAGCGGATCTCGCGGCGGCCGTTGTCGGAGGTGGAGATGTTCACCCGGCGCGGCTTGGCCCGCTCCGCGACCGGGATCCGCAGGGTCAGCACGCCGTTCTCGTAACCGGCCTCCAGCTTGTCGGTGTCGAGCGTGTCGCCCAGGAAGAGCTGCCGGGTGAACACCCCCATCGGCCGCTCCGCCGCCACCAGCTCGACCTTGTCGCCGGTCGGCCGGCGACGCTCGGCCCTGACCGTCAACACGTTGCGCTCGACCGTGCAGTCGATCGACTCCGGGTCAACGCCCGGCAGGTCGAACGCGGCGTAGAACCAGTCACCGTCCCGGTAGGCGTCCAGGTGCATGACGGCCGGGCGGGTGGTGGTGCCGAAGAACTGCTCCGCGAGCCGGTCCATCTCACGGAAGGGGTCGGTACGCATCAACATCGCTGCGCCTCCTCGATGCTCTCTACGTTCCAAAGCTCAGGTTGACCGCTAAGTTGAGCCTCCCCGGCTCAACTTCCTCTTCTTATTTAGCTCGTCCCCGCGCCGTCGTCAAGTCGCCGGCGGCGATACCCCCGGGCCGTGTCCGGAAACACCCCGGCGCAGCTCGGACCGCCCGTTCGCCGCCGCGCAGTACGCTCCGATGGCGCTACGCCGACGCGGAAGGGAGCTGGTCGGGTGGGCACCGAGCTGACCCTGCTGAGTCGGGTGGCGTTCCGGGACCAGGAGATCGCCGGTCCGCGGCTGCACGCGCTGCTGGCCCTGCTCGCCGCCGATCTGCGCACGGCACCGCCCGGCTGGTCGAGGCACTGTGGCCGGACCGGCAGCCCGAGCACCCCACCAAGGCCCTCCAGGTCCTCGTCTTCCGCGCCCGCGGCCAACTCGGGGCCGAGGCCATCGCCAGCACCCGCACCGGCTACCGGCTCACCCTGCGGAAGGACCAGGTCGACGCCGCCGCCGTCCTCCGGCACGCGGCGCAGGCCGCCCGGCACGCCCGCGCCGGCGACCACCCGGAGGCGCTCGCCGAGGCCGAGGCCGGCCTCGCGCTCTGCGCCGGCCTGACCGAGGACGCCGGTCGGCACGACGACCCGCTGGCGAGGCTGCGGGCCGACCGGAGGGCCATCCACCAGGCGCTGGTACGGGAACGCGCGCTGGCGCTGGCCCGGCTCGACCGGTTCACCGAGGCCGTCGACCCGCTCACCCGGCTGCACGCCGACCATGCCTGGCTGGCGCTGGCCACCATCCGGCTCGGGGCGCTCGACGAGGCGAGCAGGCCGTCGACTGCCGCGAACTGCCCGGTCACGCCGATCGCGGCGCGGACCGCGTCCGGCTCCCGGGCCACGTCGTGGTCGGCGACCCGGGCCTCTCCACCGTCCGCGCGGATCAGCGTGGACAGGATCTGGACGGTGGTTGTCTTGCCGGCACCGTTCGGACCGAGCAGCGCGAAGACCGTCCCGGTCGGGACGGTGAAGTCGATGCCGTCGAGGACGACGTGGGCACCGAAGGACTTGCGTAGCCCGGTCACCGCGATGGCCGATGGGCGTGTGGTCACACCCGCTCCCTTCCTGACACTGTGGCAGTGCTGCCATGACCAGGAAGAGCGTGCGTCGGGCCGGACTCACCGCGGTTTCACGCCGGTTTCACCGCCTCCCGACACGTCGCGAAACCCGGTCCGTGATCGGAGTCACCGGACCGGGTTTCGTGACGTGTCGGGAGGTCAGCCGGTCGCTTCTCCGGACTCGGCGAGGGGCGAGGCCACCCGGTTCTCCGGGTTCTCGACCCCCGGCTGGCCGCCGTCCGGGGCTACCATGCCGTCGTAGTTGTAGACCGGCAGCCGCCGGCCGTCGTGTTCGCGCTCCTGCGTGGTGGGGATGTACCGGTGGATCATCCCGTCGATCTCGATCTCCAACAGTCCTTGCCCGCTGGCGGCGGCGGAACTGCCGTCCCGCGGGCCGCCGAGCAGAATAACCTCGTCATTCGCCATGTCCGTCGCCTACCCGGGGTCTCCCGGCCAGAAACACGACGGGGGCCGGATGCGACGCGGTCGCCGGACCCGCGACGCGGTGCGCCGGACCCAGCCCGCGGCCTGGAACTGCCGGGCGGCCGTGCCGGTGCCGCAACCGCGACAAGGTTGGGGTGCGACGGATGGGGTACCGCAGCCGCCATGGCGACGACAAGCCCGGTCCTGCGCGACCGGACCGGTGTGCTGGACGCGGCGGCCAGCGCCCTCGGCGGCCTGTTCGCCGGACTGAGCCGGGTACGGCACGACAAGCCGATCCACACCCCCGGCTCGGTGTACGCCGCCCGGTTCCACCGGGCCGGCGTCGCCGGGCCCTGGTCCACGCCGTGGCTCACCGAGGGTGGCGAGGAGGAGGGCATCGGCCGGCTGTCCCGGGCGGTGGGCCTGCCGTGGCCGCTGCCGGACGTGCTCGGGCTGGCACTGCGCTTCCCGGGCCCCGAGGGGCGGCCCTGCGATCTGCTGCTGTCCACCACCGGACTGGCCCCGGTGGCCCGGCATCTGATGCTGCCCCGGGTGGCGGCCGGCCGGGCTGTCTACAGCACGTTGTTCCCGTACCGGGACCGTCGCGGAGCGGTGCTGCTCGCCGCGTTGCCGGACCGGATCACCAACGCGGCCGGCGACCAGCTCCGCTTCGTGCTCGCCGCTGCCACCCCGGGCAGCCGCTGGCGGCCGTTCGGCACGGTCGAGCTGACCCGGCCGGCCGGGGATCCACCCGTCACCTTCGACCCGGTGCGGCATCCCCTGCCGGGGCTGTTCCTGCCGGACCCCGTCGCCCGGCTGCGGGCGGTGAGCTACGCCGCCGCCCGGCAGGCCCGCGGCTCCGGCCTGGACGCCGGATTCGGATCCGGCGTGGACGCCGGGTCCGACGGCGGCACGCCGTGAGAAAGGAGGACCGGGCTCAGCCGAGCCGCTTGGTGAACCAGTGGTCGGCGTACGGGTCGGTGTTGTGCGGTGGGCCCTCGACGTAGCCGTGTCGGGCGTACATCGCGCGTGCCTCCACGAGGTCGCTGCGGGTGTCCAGACGCATCCGGTCGGCGCCGGAGCGTCTGGCGGTCCGTTCGGCGGCGTCGAGCAGCGCCACGCCACAGCCGCGGCCACGGTGTGCGGGTCGGACGTAGAGCCGGCTCAGCTCCGCGACCCCTCCGCCGAGCAGGCGGATCCCGACACAACCCGCCGGATCGCCCACCTCACCCCCACCGCCGGCCACGTCGGCGGCGCGCGTCCCGTCGGCGGCGCGCGTCCCGTCGGCTTCGGGCCCCGGATCGGTGGGGTCGGCCAGCAGGAAGATCCCCGTCGGCGGCGCCAGGTCGTCACTCGGGTGGTCGACCAGCACGGCGTCGATCTCGTCGGGTGCCAACTCGCGGTTCCAGTACCGTCCGGCGATGTCCGCGATGTAGTCGCGCAGGATCGCGGCGCTGCGAGGCTCGGTGACGGCCGTGGGGGTGACGGTCCACGATCCGATGGTCATCAGGGTCACGCACCGATCCTGGCAGGCCCGGGGCACCGGCCGCGCGGCATATTTCCGCCATGCCGGCTGCCGTGGCTTCGTGCGGCTGGCCGGGAACCTGTGTCGGCTGCCCCCGGGGGCGTGGCGGGACAGGTGTCGCGCGGTCAGCCGCCGAGTCGATCGAGGACGAAGTCGACCCGCGCCGCGACGTCCGCCTTCGGCAGGGCGACCAGGTCGTACCCGTGCCGGCGGTAGCCCTCCACCACGGCGTCGTGGGTGCGCACCGCCTCGGCGAAGTCCTGTTTCCGCTCCTCGTCGTGCGCGTAGATGTCGGGCCAGGGCGGCGCGACGAACACCACCGGCTGGTATCGGAACAGCCGGGCCGCCGTCGTCACGTGCTCCGGTACGTCCCGCCCGAGCAGCAGGTGGTACCCGACCAGGTCGGGCACGCCCCGGTCGAAGAACACCGGGCCGGGCAGGGCGGCAGCCTCGCGGTGGGAACGCATCTCCCAACTGAGCATCAACTCCGCGTAGAGCACCGTGTCGGCGGTGTGCAGCGCCCGCCCGCCGATCAACGTCTGGTCCTGGATGATCGCCCGGCCAGCCTCGGCGACGGTGGCGCAGCCGGCGGTGGCCAACGCTTCCAGCAGGGTGCTCTTGCCGGCGCCCGGCCCGCCGGTCACCACGACGAACGGCGGGGGTGCGGATGGTGGCGTCATGCCCAGAACGGTAGGTCGACCGGCACCGGATCCGGCCGCCGGGCTACCGTTGTCGGTCGTCCATCGCGCGAGGAGTGTGTCGACCATGTCGGAGCAACGCCAGCCCGTGCCGGTGGTCATCGGCCGCCAGGAGCCGCTGCGCGCCGACTGCGCGCGGTGCTTCGGGTTGTGTTGCGTGGCACCGGCGTTCGCGGCGTCCGCCGACTTCGCGCTGGACAAGCCGGCCGGCCGGCCGTGTCCCAATCTGGGCACCGACTTCCGCTGCGGCATCCACAGCCGGCTCCGCGAGAGCGGCTTTCCCGGCTGTACGGTGTTCGACTGCTTCGGCGCGGGGCAGCAGGTGGCGCAGGTCACCTTCGGTGGTCGGGACTGGCGGGCCGCCCCGGAGACCGCCGCCCAGATGTTCGACGTGTTCGCGGTCATGCGTTCCCTGCACGAGCTGCTCCGGTATCTGATGGAGGCGCGTGCGCTGGCCGCGGCGGTTCCGGCGTACGCCGAGATGGACACCCTGATCGCCGAGCTGGTGGCGCTGACCGGGGAACGCCCCGAGGTGGTGCTGGACGCGGATGTGCCCGCCCACCGGGAGCGGGCCAACGCGCTGCTGACGTGGGCCAGCGAGCTCGCCCGCGCTCCGGTGTCCGGTCGGACCGCGGACCACCGGGGCGCCGAACTGATCGGGGCGAAGCTGCGCCGGGCGGATCTGCGCGGCGCCACCCTGCGCGGGGCGTACCTGATCGGGGCGGATCTGCGCGGTGCGGATCTGCGGCTGGCCGATCTCATCGGTGCCGACACCCGGGGCGCCGACCTCGCCGGCGCCGACCTGCGCGACGCGCTGTTCGTCGTCCAGGCGCAGCTCGACGCCGCGCGCGGGGACGCCGCCACCCGGCTGCCCCGGGGCCTGAGCCGTCCGGCGCACTGGAGCACGATCGGCGGCCCGGACGGGTCCGGTGACCGGCAGCCGGGCCGCAACCGCCGCCGGACCCGGCCGGTCCGGCGGCGGTGACGCATCCGGGCTGGTTCAACGCCCCGCCCGAATCTGAGCGCGGCTTGCCTTCAAGCGCGCTCGAAGCTTTAGCGTCGAGGCCGTGACCACGACGAAGGTTTGGATCATCACAGGCGCGAGTTCGGGACTCGGCCTGGCACTCGCCGAGGCGGCGCTCACGGCTGGTGAGCAGGTGATCGGAACCGCGCGACGGGTCGACCGGTTCGACGGGCTCACGGCACGGTACGGGGATCGGTTCCTCGCCATTGAGCACGATGTGCGCGACACGGCGGGAGCGGCCGCCGTCGTGCAACGGGCGCTGGAGGCGTTCGGGCGCGTCGACGTGCTTGTCAACAATGCTGGCGCCGGACAGGTCGGCGCCGCCGAAGAGGTCACGGATGCCGCGCTGCGGTCCATGCTCGAGCAGCACCTGTTCGGTCCGGCCGCCTATGTGCGTGCCCTGTTGCCCCACCTGCGGGAGCGTCGCTCGGGTGCGATCGTGCAGATGAGCAGCCAGGGCGGGCGGATGTCGTTTCCCGCCGTCGGCAGCTATTCAGCCGGCAAGTTCGCGCTCGAGGGCTGGTCGGAGGCGCTCGCTGGCGAGGTCGCACCGTTCGGCATCCGCGTACTCATCGTTGAACCCAGTCGCTTCCGCACTGCGTTCAACGCCGCCGATGTGCTCAGAACAGCGCGGCAGAGTTCGATATACGACAAGGTCATCGGTGCCGTGCGCGCGAACATGATCGAGGCCGACGGCATCCAGGAGGGCGACCCGGCACGCGCCGCCCGAGTGATCCGCGACATCCTTGACACTCCCGACGCGCCGCTGCGGCTCCCCCTCGGTGCCGAGGCGGTTCGCAACCTCACCCGCGTCTACCGTGGTGCGCTCGACGACGTCGAGAGATGGGCGCCTGTGAGCGAGTCGGCGGACTTTCCCGGCATGCCGCCCGCGGTGCGCGCGTTCTGATCGCCGTACGCTGGGGTGATGGCCACTGAGGCGTTGGTCGAACGCATCCTCGCTGCCAGCGAGGGATCATCATGGTCGGCGATCGATGCGCTGCACGAGCTGCTCGATGACGCCACGATCGAGGCCTCGGCGATGCCCACCAGTGTCGCCGAGGCGGCCCGGCTTGTCGGCCTGTCGACGCACACCCTCCGGTACTACGAGCAGGAGGGACTCGTGCGACCCGCGCGCAACGCCTCCGGGTACCGCGAGTACTCCGCGTCCGACCTGCGCCGTCTCGTCTTCCTCACCCGGATGCGCCTGTCCGGCATGACCATGACCGACCTCAAGCGCTACATCCTGCTCGTCGAGCAGGGCCCGAGCACCATCCCGGAACGCCGCCGCATCATGCTCGACCAGCGCGACCGAATCACGCGGCAGATCCGTGAGCTGGGCCTGGCGCTGGAGACCACCGAGTACAAGATCCGCGTTTACGGCGGACACCCGGAAGGCTGACGCCGCCAGCCCGCCGACGAGCGTGTTCCGCCGGTGAAGGCGACACGTGCCGACGGCGCCGACCTGCTGCGATACGACGACGGGTGTCAGACTGCGCGGAGGGTGGCGCGGTGCGAGTGTCGGCCCAGGTGATCGACCGCGGTGGCGGTCGCATCGTCGGCGGGTAGGAGGATGATCAACTGTTGGGCGTCTGGGGCGGGAAGCTCCAGCATCTCCCGATCCCACCGCAGCTGGTAACCCTGGGGGTGCGCCATCCTCAGCGGTGTTCTGGTCGGAGGAATGTGACGGTGCAGGCGCCGGGTGAACTCGGCGCCGGCAACAGCCGCGAACTCGGCCGTGAACCATTCGAAGGTCTCGGTGGACGGCCCCAGCCACAGGTTGAAGACCTGCTCGTCGGCGATCTGGTCCCAGTCGATGAGGATGGTCCTGGCCCGGGGGTGCGTGAAGACATATCGGGTCAGGTTGGGTTGGTCGGTGCTCAGCAGACCGGTGTCACGCATGACCGTGGAAAATCCGTTGGTATGGGCCAGGATGTCACCGAGCCGGTTGGTGACGAAGGCGATGCCGGGCTCCAGAAGCTGGAGGATCTGGTGGACAGCCGGTCGCACCGTGCGCTCGGGCGGCGCCGGACGGTCGTGCCGGGCGCACGCATCTCCGCTGATCTTGGCGAGGTAGTCGAGATAAGTGCGTTCGGCGGCATCGAGCTGCAGCGCGTCGGCGAGGGCGTTGACGATGGAACGGGACGGGTTGCGGTCGCGGCCCTGTTCGATCCTGGTGAGGTATTCGACACTGATTCCGGCTCGACTGGCCAACTCCGAACGGCGTAGCCCCGGCGCACGTCGTCTCTGGTGCTCCGCCAGCCCCAGATCCTCGGGTCGGAGGCTGTCACGTTTGGCCCGGAGAAAGGTCCCCAGCGGCGTACCCATGATACGAGTTTACGGTGCGCTGCCGGCTGTCGGTGGGGCGCAGGCTGGCCCTGTGCGGGCCAGCCTGCGCCCGGTCTGGCTACCGAGTCGGGACCGGCAGATCGTCTACGGCATGAGCGACAAGAGCAAACTCGTGGTCATCATCGGCAGCGTGCGGGAGGGCCGGTTCGGGCCGGTCGTCGCCGCCTGGCTGGCGGCTCAGATCCGGGCGCACGGCGGATTCGACATGGACGTCGTCGACCTGGCCGACGTGGACATCCCGCTGGCGCTACCCGCCGCGCCCCCGAAGTTCGCCGGTGACGACTACCCGCGCCCGGCAGGCATGAAGGAAGTCACCATGAAGTTGGCGGAGGCCGACGCGTTCGTCATGGTCACGCCCGAGTACAACCACAGCTATCCCGCGGCTCTGAAAGCGCTCATCGACTGGCACTTCACCCAGTGGACCGCCAAACCCGTGGCGTTCGTCAGCTACGGCGGCGCGGCCGGTGGCCGGCACGCCGTGCTGCACCTGGAGAACGTGCTCACCGAACTGCACGCGGTGACCATCCGCGACGGACTGGCCTTCCCCAACTACTTCACCGCCTGGCAGGACGGCACACCGGTCGACGCCGCGGCGGCCGGCTACGCCAAGACGCTGCTGGAACAGCTCGGCTGGTGGGCGCGGGCCCTGCGGGCCGCCCGGACCGCCGCACCGTACCCGGGTGGGGCGTGAGCACCGATGGATCACACAACGCTTGGCGTCTCGGGCCCACGGGTGAGCCGGATCGCGCTCGGCTGCATGGGTTTCGCGCAGCCCACCCACAGGCACCCCTGGACGCTGGGCGAGGACGCCGCGCAACCGATCTTCCGGCGGGCGGTCGAGTTGGGTATCACCCTGTGGGACACCGCGAACGTATACGGGCACGGCACGTCTGAGGAGATCCTCGGCCGTGCCGTTCGCCGCTACACCCGACGCGAGGAGGTGATCATCGCGACAAAGGTCGGCTTGCCGATGCACGAGGGGCCCGCCGGGTCCGGCCTGTCCCGTCAATCGATCACGCAACAGATCGATGCCTCGCTGCACCGGCTCGGCACCGACTACGTGGACGTGTACCAGGTCCACCGCTTCGATCCGCTGACTCCTGTCGAGGAGACGATGGAGGCCCTGCACGATGTCGTCACCGCCGGCAAGGCTCGTTTCCTCGGTGCCTCATCGATGGCTGCCTGGCGGTTCGCCAAGATGCAACACGCTGCTGACATGCATTCCTGGACCCCCTTCGTGTCGATGCAGAACCAGTACAGCCTCGTTCAGCGCGAGGAGGAGCGGGAAATGTTCGGGCTGCTCGCCGACCAGGGGGTGTCCAGCCTGACCTGGTGCCCGCTCGCCTCAGGCCGCCTGGCCCGCCCGTACGGGCAGCAGACGTCGCGTTCGACGAACGACCGGATCGGACGGCAGTTCTTCGACGGCGTCGACCGCCCCATCATCGACGCTGTGCAGGTCGTCGCGGACCGTCGTGGCATCACCATGGCCCAGGTCGCGCTCGCCTGGATATTGGGTAACCCGGTGGTGGCGGCACCCGTCGTGGGTGCGACCGCGCCCCACCACCTTGACGACGCCGCAGCGGCTACCAAGGTCACGCTCAGCACTCAGGAGCAGATCATGCTCACCGCTCCCTACACACCCCGGCCGCCGACCGGCTACTGAAGCGCCACCGGCGCACGGACCGAGGTGGCGCAGCCGCACCCGGTGCGCGCCGCGATGCCGGCCAGCAGGTCTGCGACCGCCAGCTTCGGCGTACGGCCCCGGTGAGTTCGTCGTCACGGCGCCAGCAGCGGCCAGATCGCCGCGAGGAAGACGACAAGCGCCGCCAGTGCCGTCCGGAACCGCCGGCCCGGCAGCGGGTACGCCGACCGCCGTACCCGGATGACCGTCCGGCCGACGCGCGGGAGGGCCACGCTGGTCATCGGGCGTCGTCCGAGGCTGCCCGGTCCGCACCCGGGTGGAGGCGCCGCTCCAGGCGCTCGATCCGGTCCACGAGCGGCTGGAGTTGGCGCTGCACGGCCGTGGCGAGGGCGGCCATCGGATCGGTGGAGACGGTCGTGCCACCGGCGGGTGCCGTGGTGGCGCGCAGGTGCACGTATCCGGCGAGGGCGGCGGACACGGCACGCCGGGTCAGCCGCGGCTCGGCGCCGAGCGCCCGCAGCACCTGCCCGGCGACGCCGTCCGGCTCACCGACCAAACCCAGCAGCAGGTGTTCGCAGCCGATGTAGTTGTGCCCGAGCGAGGTCGCCTCGGCGACGGTGAGTTCCAGGGCGGCGGCGGCCGTGGTGCTGAACCCCGCGCCCGAGCCGGCGGCTTCCGCGTCGGCCGGGTGTCGGGCGAGTTCCCTCGTCACCTGGGCCGGATCGATGTCGATGGCACGCAGGACGTGCAGGGCCAGGTTGCCGCCCTCGGCGATCAGGCCGCCGAGGAGGTGTCCGGTGCCGACGACGGGCGGGCGTTCGCCGGCGTCGGTGCGGGCTCGTTCGATCGCCAACTGGACGCTGGTCAGGGCGCGTTCGGTGAACGCCGGCAGCCGGTCCGCCAGGTCCTCGACCCCGAGGCTGCCGGCCGCCGTCTGCCGGATCGCGGTGATCCGGCGGACCGCCTGCTCCAGGGCCCGTTGGCACACCGCCGAGACGGGAACGCCGGCCTCCTTCACGGCCTCGGCGAGATCGTCGGGGAGGTATACGTTGATTTTTGGCATGCACCCATCATACCCCCATTGGGGTTACTTAGGCGACCGAACGGCATCGATCGTCGTCGGATGATCTGTCACGGACCAATCGGTACGCTGGGACCCATGACCGCCCTGGCCCCCCGCACCAGCCAGCCGGACCTGTCGTACCTGCTCGACCACACCAGCCACGTGCTACGCACCCGGATGGCGACGGCTCTCGCCGAGATCGGCCTCACCGCCCGGATGCACTGCGTGCTGGTGCACGCCCAGCAGGAGGAACGCACCCAGATCCAGCTCGCGGAGATCGGCGACATGGACAAGACCACGATGGTCGTCACCGTGGACGCGTTGGAGCGGGCCGGGCTGGCGGAGCGTCGTCCGTCCAGCACCGACCGGCGGGCGCGGATCATCGCGGTCACCGGGAAGGGCGCCGAGGTGGCCGCGCGCAGCCAGCGGATCGTCGACCGGGTGCACGCCGAGGCCCTGGCGGCACTTCCCGCCGACGAGCGCGAGGTGTTCCTGTCGGCGATGAACCGGCTGGTCAGTGGACACCTCGCGGAGCCGGTAGAGCCGCCGCGGCCGGTCCGCCGGGCACGCCAGCGGGAGCGCTGAGCAGGCGCGCGAGCCGAGTCGACGGAGAGGTGGGTCACAGGCAGATTGTCTGTAACAAAACTATCTACTACGGTCCTCCTGTCGGATCAACAGGAGGACCGTGATGCCCACTCCCCGCTCGCGCTGGCTCGCGCTGGCCGTACTCGCCACCAGCATGTTGATGACCATCCTCGACGGCAGCATCGTGACCGTGGCGATGCCGACCATCCAGACCGACCTCGGCTTCTCCCCCACCGGCCTGAGCTGGGTGGTCAACGCGTACCTGATCGCATTCGGCAGCCTGCTGCTGCTCGCCGGCCGGCTCGGCGACCTGCTCGGGCGCAAGAGGCTGTTCCTGGCCGGCGTCGCGGTCTTCACCGCCGCCTCGCTGCTGGCCGGGGCCGCCACCACGCCGGCCATCCTGCTCCTCGCCCGGTTCCTGCAGGGCGTAGGCGCCGCCCTGGCCACCGCCGTCAGCCTCGGCATCCTGGTCACGCTGTTCACCGAGCCCCGAGACCGGGGACGCGCCATCGCGGTGTTCAGCTTCACCGGAGCCGCCGGCGCCTCCATCGGCCAGGTGCTCGGCGGCATCCTCACCGACGCCCTCACCTGGAACTGGATCTTCTACATCAACCTGCCGATCGGGCTGGCCGCGCTCGTCCTCGCCGGGTACGCGGTGCCCGCCGACCGGGGCGTCGGGTTGGCCGCCGGCGCCGACGTGCCGGGCGCGGCGCTGGTCACCGCCGGCCTGGTGACCGGCATCCTTGCGGTGGTCACCATCGAAGACGCCCCGTCGGCGGTCACCCTCGGTCTCGGCGGCCTCGCCGCCGCCCTGCTCGTCGGGTTCGTCGCGCGCCAGGCCACCGCGCGTACCCCGCTCATGCCGCTGCGGATCTTCCGCGTCCGCGCCGTCGCCGGGGCCAACCTGGTGCAGGTTCTGCTGCTCGCCGCGTGCTTCTCGTTCCAGGTCCTGGTCGCGCTCTACCTGCAGCAGGTCCTGGGGTACGGCGCCACCGGCACCGGACTGGCGATGCTGCCCGCCGCGCTTGCCATCGCCGTGGTCTCGCTCGGCGTGTCCGCCCGACTGAACGCCCGGTTCGGCGAGCGCGCCGTCCTGCTCGCCGGTCTGGTGCTGCTCATGGGAGCACTCGGCCTGCTCGCCCGGCTTCCGGTGCGCGCCGACTACGTCACCGACCTCCTGCCGGTGATGCTGCTCGTCGCCGGGTTCGGACTGGCCCTGCCGGCGCTGACCGCGCTCGGCATGTCCGGGGCGAAGGCGGACGACGCGGGCCTGGCCTCCGGCCTGTTCAACACCACCCAACAGGTCGGCATGGCGCTCGGCGTCGCGGTGCTGGCCACCCTGGCCGCCGCCCGCACCGACCGGCTGCGCGCCGCGGGCGTGACCGAGGCGGCGGCGCTGACCGAGGGCTACCGGCTGGCCTTCGCCGTGGGTACGGGATTACTTGTCGCCGCGTTCGTCGTCGCGTACCTGACCCTGCGCCAGCCGGCCAGCGTGCCCGACGGTCCTGCCCGGTCCGCCGCCACCGCGAGCGCCTGACGAGGTTCCCGCCACCGCGAGGGCCTGACCATCCCCGGTCGTGACGCCACGGATCGTGCGACGATCCGTGGCGTCACGACAATCGGGAAGGGATGTGACCCGTGCTCATCGGTGAGCTGTCCGAACGCACCGGCGCCAGTCGCCGATCCATCCGCCACTACGAGCAGCAAGGGCTGCTGACGGCGCGACGGACGAGCAAGGGCTGGCGGGAGTACGACGAACAGGCCGTCCACCGGGTGCTCAACGTCCGGGAACTGCTGCGGGCGGGCCTGGTCGTGGACGACATCCGGCACGTCGCCCCGTGCCTGGACATGAAGACAGCCGAGTTCCTGGCCTGTGACCGCCCGCTGGCCGGGTCGGTGGAGATGTACCAGCGGAGGCTCGCCCAGGTCGACGCACAGGCGGCCGAGTTGAGCCGATACCGCGCGGAGCTGGCCGCCCGCCTCGCCCGCCTTCGCGCCACCACGGCCGATACCGACGACTTCGCGGAGTCGTTGCGCTCGAACGCTTGACCGTGACACCGGTGTCACCACCTACCGTGCGGTCAACCGTCGAGGAGGTAGTGACACGATGCGTGGACCCCGCGTGCCGGGCTGGCTGTACGTGTTGTTCCTGGCCCTGTTGACCACCGCGACCGACGAGTTCGTCATCGCCGGCGTGCTGCCCCGGATCGCCACCGATCTGCGACTCAGCCCCTCGGTCGTCGGCCAGTTGGTCACCGTGTTCGCGTTGGCGTACGCGGTGGGCGCACCCACCCTCGCCGTGGTTGTCGCCCGGTGGCCGAGACGGACCGTACTGGTCTGCGGCCTGGCTGTTTTCGTCCTGGCCAACGTGGCGTCGGCGATCGCTCCGAGCTTCGGGGTGCTGCTGGCGGCCCGGGTCGGCGCGGCCCTGGCCGCCGCGGTGATCACGTCGGCGGCGTTCGGCACCGCGGCCGCCGGGGCACCGCCCGGCCAGCAGGGTCGCTATCTCGCGGTGACCACGGCCGGCATGACCGTCGCACTGTTCACCGGGGTCCCGGTGGGCACCGTTCTGGGCGACCTGGTCGGCTGGCGCGCGACGTTCTGGCTGATCGCAGCCGTCGGCACGGTTACCGCGATCGGGTTGCTGATGACGGTGCCCACGCTGCCCGGGGAGGCGCCGCCGGCCACGTTGGGGCAACGACTTGCTCCGCTGCGGTCCCGGGCGGCGTTGCGACTGGTGGCGGTGACGTTCCTGGCCGCCGGTGGTGGCCTGATGTTCTACACCTACCTGGGCGTGTACGTGGCACGAACCGGCGCGGGTCGTCCCCTGTCCGTGGTGCTGCTGGTGGCCGGGGTGGCCGGCCTGACCGGTGCCCTCCTGTCCGGGCGGGCGGTCGACCGGCTCGGTGCGCGGTTCAGCCTGCGGCTCGTCCTCGGGGGCCACGCGCTGGCCCTGCTGGTGATCGCCGGAGCCGGGTTTCTCGGCGTGGGTGGCCCGCCCGGGTTGGTGATGCTGCTGGTGCTGGTCGCACTCTGGTCGATGTTCGCCTGGGGGCTGACTCCCCCGGTGCAGGGCAGCATGTTCGTGGCGGTCGGTCCGGCCGCGGCGATGCCCGCGCTCGCGTTGAACGTCGCCGGTCTCTACCTCGGCACGAGCGTGGCCGGGGCACTCGGCGGACTCGTGCTCGCGGCGGCGGATGCCCGCCTGATCCCGTTGCTCGGCGCTCTGTTCCTGGTCTGCTCGTACCTGCTCGCCGCGGGCCCGCCCGGCGGCCGGGACCGGGGCCCGCGACCCGGCCACCAGCACCCGGACACGGTCGTGGCGAACGCCGGGACGACCCGCCGGTGACACCACCTCAGCGGTACGCGCACACCACGCCGGCGCAGCCGTTCGGGTCCCCGCGCGAGACGTTGCCGCCGCCGTCGCGCACGCTGCCGACCGGCAACGCCTCGATCCCGTGGTCCGCGTTGTGGTACGTCTGGTTGCCCGCGACCACGAGCGGGCTGTCCACCGGTACGGACAGGTGCAGCCCGTCGTCGATGCGCCGGCCGTCGCCGTCCACCTCGGTGCCGGCGTAGCCGTTGTGGCGGAACACGTTGCCGGAAATCACGAACTCGTCGTCCGGTCCGGCGAGCGGGTCGGCGGCCTCGATGAACACGCCGGCCGAGCCGTTGCGGACGAACTCGTTGTCGGTGATCGTCAGGTCAGCCACCTGGGCCAGGTAGAAGGTGGATACCCGCACCCCCACCCCGGTGTTCACGAAGCGGTTGTCACGCACCAGCAACCCTCGACCGTCGGACTCCAACCGGACGCCGACCCGCATGTCCCGGAACAGGTTGTTCTCGATCCGCAGCCCGTCGGCCAGCAACCCGTAGACACCGGCACCGGAGAACACGTTGTCGTGGATCGTGTAATCACCGGCCTCGGTGACGTCGATCGCCGTGTCGGTCAACCGGCTGCGGGCCAGCTCGAACGAGTAGAACTCGACGCCGCCGATCCGGCTGCCGACCAGCACGCTGTTCACGGTCGACACGCCCTGGACGCTGATCGCCGACAGGTAACCGCCGGTCATCCGGACCTCGGTCAGCGTCAACCCCTGCCCGTACGAGGTGCCGACGCCCGACCGGGTGAGCGCGCTGTCGCTTATCGACACCCCGGAGAACTGGGTCGCCTCCAGGTTCGTGTCGACCAGCCGGACACCGGTCAGGGCGATGGTCGCGACGTCCTGCAGCAGAATTCCGCCCGGGAACCCCCGGACGGTGCCGTCGCGGACCGTGACGCCGGACAGGGTCTGGTCGCCGGCGACCGTGATCGCCCGTCCACCGGGGTCACCGACGATCGCGTACCCGTTCAGGTCGATGGTGACGCCGCTGGCGCCGACGATCAGGGCGTCGCCCGCGCACCGCAGGTTGGCGCTGAGGGTGACGCTCTCGGTTATCGTGTCGCCGCAGCGGACCGGCGGTCCGGCGGCGACCGCGGGTACGGGCGCCCCGGCTACCGCCATGGTCGCGGCCAGGACCAGCGACATCGCCGTTCGCATCATTTCTGGTACTCCCCTCGCCAGCGGTCACGTCGGCCCGCAGCCTAGGCACGGAGAGTATGCGGCCGACAGCACACGGTCGCCGATCTGACCGGCGGCTGGCACGTCGCGAGGTCAGCGCGGCGCCGGGATGACACGCGCATGGGCCGTGCGCCGTCTGCCTGGCGTACCTCCGCGCTACCGCCACCGTGGCTACGCTCGGCGGCATGACGACGACCCGGTACGCGGCGCTGCTGCGTGGGATCAACCTGGGCAAGGCCCGTCGCGTCGGCATGGCGGATCTGCGCGCGGCCCTGACCGAGGGCGGCTACCAGAACGTGGCGACCCTGCTGCAGAGCGGCAACGTGGTGCTGGACGCGGACGAACCGACCGACAAGCTGGCCCGGTCGATTGAGCGGATCATCGAGAAGCGGTTCGGGTTCGCTGTGGACACGATCGTGCGCAGCCGCGCCGACCTGGCCCGGATCGCCGCGTTGAACCCCCTGGGTGGGGTGGCCACCGACGGCGCGAAGTATGTGGTGGTGTTCCTGGCGGAACCGGCGGCAGCACCCGTCGAGGCGGTGCTGACGGACATCGACCTCGGCGACGACCGGTATGTCGTCGACGGGGCCGAGGTGTATGCCTGGTGCCCGCACGGGCAGCGCGACAGCCCGGTTCTGACCGCCCTCGGCAAGGTCAAGGGCGGGCCGTCGGCCACCGTGCGCAACTGGAACACGGTGGAGAAGCTGCTGGCCATGATGGACTGACGCTCGTCCCGAGGCTCATCGCGTCGTGTCCAGGTGGACCTCGACGTCGTAGATGAGCCGCACCGGCTCGCCGTTGGTGACGCCGACGAAGACGGGTTCCGCGGCCGGGGTGCGCCCGCGCCGCCAGACCTCGTCCCGGGCGGCGTCGCGGGACTCGCGATGCACCTTCCCGGCCTGGTGGAGGTCGAGCACCCGGCGGGCGACGCGCTTGTCGCAGTCGAGCTGTATCCGCATGAGTGGCATGGGTCGGTGGCGTCCTTCCCCGCTGGGTCCTTCCGTGTCTCCGACCTCAACTTAACAACGTTAGATTTGTCGAGCAATGTTATAAAGTCGCCGGCATGGCCGTCGGCGACAAGCAGACCCGGAACCCGCGCGACCCCGGCACCGTCTGGCTCCGGCCGGATCCCGACCGGGCCCGCCGGGCCGCCCCACTGACCCGGGAGCGCATCGTCGAGGCGGCCGTGGCGCTGCTCGACGACCACGGCGCCGACGGGCTGACCATGCGGAACCTAGCGCAGCGCCTCACGGTCACCCCCACCGCGCTCTACTGGCACGTACGCACCAGGGACGACGTCCTCGACCTGGCCGTCGACGAGATCTTCGGTGAGGTCCGACTGCCTGCCGCCGACGGCGACTGGCGGGACGACGTGCGAACGTTGGCACGCCGGTGGCGGGCGACGATGCTGCGCCATCCCTGGGCGCCGGGCCTGGTCGGTCGTCCGATGCTGGGGCCCAACGTCCTGACCCGCACCGAGTTCCTGCAAGCGGCGCTCGTGCGCGGCGGTTTCACGGGGGCCCACCTGGCCGTCGTCACCCGACTGGTGGCCAACTACGTGATCGGCGCCGCGCTGACCGAGGCCACCTGGCGGCAGGCCTCGGGTCCGCAAGCGGGAGCGGCCCGACGCCACATCACGGCGGACCCGACCGCCTACCCCACCCTGGTGGCCTCCGGACACCTCGACGACGCGCGGTGGAACGACGACGACCTGTTCGCGCGCGGCATCGACACCATCCTGGCGACCCCGCCGACGTAGGCGACCTAACCGGGAGTGGAGCGCCTCGGCTGTTGGTCCGCGACCGGGCCGTAGCGTCCCACGATCTCGGCACCGAGGCGGGCCAGTTCGGCGCGGACGGACGGCGGTTCCGGCACCTCCGCCATGGCGCCCCACCCCGCGAGGTGCCGGGCGATGTCCAACGGCGTGGGCGCGCCGACCCGCACCCGTACCCGACCGTCTCCGACGTCCTCGGGCTCGGAACAGTGCCGGCCGAACTGGTTCCGCAACACCCCCACGTGCCGGGCCTCGACCAGCACGGTCGCCCAGGTGCGGGACCGACGTCGCTCCACCTCCGTGACGACCTGTCGCCAGGCGCTGTCGAGGGTGACCCCGTCCGGGGGCCGCTGCGCCAGCTCGTCGACGACCTCGACCCCGACGATCCGGTCGACGCGGAAGGTACGTTGGCCCCGGTCGGTGCCGGCGACGAGGTACCAGACCTCGTCCTTGTCGACCAGCCCCCACGGGTCGATCAACCGTTCGCTACGTTCCCCGCCCCGCCCCGTGTAGGCCAGCCGGACCTTCCGGCGCCGTACGACGGCCGCCTGCAACAGCTCGACAAGCGGTGGCCGCTGCCGATCCCGTTCCCCCCAACCGACGGGATCGATCATGGTTGCCTCGGCGGCGGACTCGGCGTCGAGCCGGAACGGCTGCGGCAGGGCGCGCACCAGCTTGCGCAGCGCCGAACGGGCCGCCGCCGATCCGGCGGTGACCGGCCCGGCGAGCAGGAACAGGGCCTGCGCCTCGGGCGCCGACAAGCCAGTCAGGTCGGTCCGGGCACCACCCACCAGGGACCAGCCGCCGCCCCGGCCCGCCTGCGGATACACGGGTACGCCGGCCGCCGAGAGAGCCTCCAGATCGCGCCGGGCGGTGGCCACCGAAACCTCCAGTTCCGTGGCCAGGTCGGCGGCGGTCACCCGCCCCCGCGCCTGCAGGAGCAGAAGGACGGCGACAAGACGGTCGGCGCGCATGTCCCCAGCCTGCCAAACAAAGTGCTCAAAAGGTGAGCACTTTAGGTCGCAGGATGGTTCTCGTAACCCCACCTGACGAGGAGCAGATCATGTTGCGAGGACTCACCACCGCCGTCTACTTCGCCGACGACGTGCCGGCAGCCGTGCGCTGGTACACGGAACTGTTCGGGGTCGAGCCGTACTTCGTCCGCCCGGTCGACGGCCCACCCGCGTACGTCGAGTTCCGCATCGGCGACTACCAGCACGAGTTCGGCCTACTCGACCGCCGCTTCGATCCGTCCGGGCCCGCGGAGCGCCCCGGCGGTGCCATCACCTACTGGTACGTCGACGATGTCGAGGCCAGCGTCGCGCGGCTGCTGTCCAGGGGCGCCACCCCGCACGACAAGCCGGTCGAGCGGGGTCCCGGGTTCATCACCGCGTCCGTGGTCGACCCGTTCGGCAACATCCTCGGCGTCATGTACAACACCCACTACCTGTCCGTCCTCGACTCGTTCCGCACCGGAGCCTGAGGCAGGGATCGGGATCTGGCCCGGCTACCGCAGCCGGGCCAGATCCCGGAAGAACCCGGGGTACGTCTTGGCGACGCAACCCGGGTCGGCGATCTCGATACCGGCACTGCGCAGGCCAAGCAGCGACAGGCTCATGGCCATCCGGTGGTCGTCATAGGTAGCGAACCTGGTGGGCCTCGGGACGCCCGGACGGACGGTGAACCCGTCCTCGTGTTCGACCGCGTCGATGCCGGCCCGGCGCAACTCGGTCACGATCGCGGCGATCCGGTTGGTCTCCTTACCCCGGATGAAACCGATGCCCCGTACCCGCGTCGGGCCGTCAGCGAACACGGCCACCGCGGCCAGGGTCTGCGCGGTGTCGGAGATGTCGGCCATGTCGACGTCGATGCCGCGCAGCACCCCGCCGCCGCGCACCGTCAGCGAGTCGGCGGTGCGTTCCACCCGCGCGCCCATCCGTTCCAGCAGGTCGGCGAAGGCGACGTCGCCCTGGATGCTGCCCGTGCCCAACCCGTCGACGGTCACCCGCCCGCCGGTCACCGCCGCGGCGGCGAGGAAGTAGGACGCGGCGCTGGCGTCCGGCTCGATCGCGTAGTCGACGGGCCGGTACCGGCCCGGCCGCACCCCCAGATCCGCCACGGGTACGCCGAACGCCGCCATGACCGCCGTCGTCATCGTCACGTACGGCACCGACACCAACGGGGATGTCAGCTCCACGCTCAGGCCGTCCCGCATCAGCGGCCCCGCCATCAACACCCCGGACAGGAACTGGCTGGACAGGTGCCCCGGGAGCCGGACCGGACCGCCGTTGAGTGGCCCGGTGACCGTCACCGGCAGGTGTCCACGATGCGCCGCGTCCTCGACCCGCGCACCCAACCCGCGTAGCGCCTCGATCAGCGGCCCGAACGGGCGGGCCCGTAACTGATCGCTGCCGTCGACAACGGTCCGACCCGGCCGCAGCGCCGCGGCGGGCAGCACGAACCGGGAGGTGGTCCCGGACTGCCGGGCGTCGACCCGGGCCGGCTCCGTGGACCGGCGCGGGTCAACGCCCGTCACGGTCACGACGCCCGACGATTCGTCGACCGTGACATCGGCGCCGAGCGCCGACACGGCGCCCACCATCGCGTACGTGTCATCGGCGAACAGGGTCCCCGAGAGCCGGCTCCGCCCGTCGGCGAGCGCGGCACACAGCAGCGCCCGGTTGGTGATGCTCTTGGATCCGGGTGGCCGAAGCGTCACGTCCGGCGGAACCGGAACGGGCGGCACAGCCAGGACGTCGGGAAGGTTCTCGGGATGCGGCGACACGGCATCAGTCTCGCTGATGGCGGTGGCGGTGGTGGCGCCGGACCTGACCCGGATCCGTTGCCGGCAGGGCCGCGGTCCCGCCGCGAGGGCCGTGTCCGGCTATGGTGATCGGGTGGATCAGGACGAACGACACCGGCACGCCTCGTCCTTCGGTGCGGCGGCGGTCGCGTACGCCGAGCATCGTCCGGACTACGCGCGGGCCGCGGTGCGGTGGGCGCTCGGGTCGGCGCCCGCCCCGCGGGTGCTCGACCTCGGCGCCGGGACCGGCAAGCTGACCGCCACGCTCGTCGCGGCGGGTGCCCACGTCACCGCGGTCGAGCCCGACCCGGGGATGCTGACCGAGCTGCGCCGCGCCTTGCCCGACGTTCCGGCACTGCCGGGCAGCGCCGAGTCGATCCCGCTGCCGGACGCGTCCGTCGACGCCGTGCTGGCCGGCAACGCCATGCACTGGTTCGACATGGCCGTCGCCGGGCCCGAGATCGCCAGGGTGCTCGGCTCCGGCGGCGTCCTGGCCGGTCTGTGGAACGTCCTGGACGACCGGGTCGACTGGGTCGCCGGTCTGGCGCGGGTCAGCGGAAGCGCGGCCGTCGGCCCGCGTGACACGCCCGCCAGCTGGCGTCTCGAGACGGCCACCATGCACCTTCCCCGGACCGGCGGAGCGGCCCGGTTCGGCTCGCCGGAGCAGGCCGAGTTCCCGCATGGGCAGCGGCGCACCGCGGACTCCCTCGTCGCCACCCTCGCCACGAGGGCGGGCATGCTGGTCATGACGGAACAGGAACGACAGGCGACACTCGGCCGGATCCGTGGCTACCTCGCGAGCCGACCCGAGACCGCGGCCGGCGAGTTCGTCCTCCCGATGCTGACCTGCGTCCTGCGGGTCCGGCGGCTGTGACGGGTATCGTGGGATCCATAGTGGTCGGCGGGTGCGGATCATGACCGTCATCGACAAGGTCGCCTGGATCCGCCTGGAAGGCGGCGCGATCCTCAGTTCCAGATCCCGCGGTAAAGACGTCTACTACATCCCCGGCGGCAAGCGGGAAACCGGCGAGAGCGACATCGACACCCTGATCCGCGAGATCCGCGAAGAACTCAGCGTCGACATCGTCGCCGACACCGCCCGGCCCGCCGGCACCTTCCAGGCCCAGGCCCACGGCCACCCCGACGGGACAATGGTCCGCATGAGCTGCTACACCGCCGACTACCGAGGCATCCTGCGGCCCAGCAGCGAGATCGCGGAGATGGTCTGGCTCACCCATGCCGACCGTGACCGGGTCTCCCCCGTCGACCGGATCATCTTCGATCATCTGCACGAGGCGGCACGGCTGCGCTGAGACGGAGGATGTCCGTCCCCTCCCACAGTGGCCGCGTGCTGTCCGCCGTCAAGGGCCTGTCCCGCCAGCCTGGTGCGTGCCTAGCCGGCGGGGAAGGAGGCCAGGCACGCGGCGAGATCCTGACGTAGCCGCAGCTGCTGCTCCCGGGACAGCGGGGAGAACAGCCGCTTTTCGACGCTGCGGACGGCCACGCTTGCCCGGCGCAGCACCGTCTGGCCGTGCCAGGTGAGTTCGGTTGGCAGCGCCCGTCCATGGGGTGCCTGGTCGGGGCGGGTGAGCAGGCCGCGGTCCTGGAGCCGGCGGAGGACCAGGTTCATCGATTGGCGGGTGACGAAGGCGCGGCGGGCGAGTTCCGCGTTGGACAGTCCCGGGGCCTGGCCGAGCAGTTCGAGGCACGCGTACTGCGGGACAGACAGGTCCAGCGGCCGCAGAGCTTCGTCCATCGCGGTTCGCATCGAGGCGTGCACCTGTTTGAGGACGTAGCCCACCGACAGCTCCAGATCCCCGACTGGCTCTTGCTCCATGTCAGCATTCTGACATACGGTGGATGTCAGCAAGCTGACATGAGAGGACACGACCATGACCGGAAACGTCACGTACTTCGAGCTACCGAGCAGCGACATCGTCGCGACCCGGCGGTTCTGGGGCTCGCTGTTCGACTGGACGTTCCACGAGGGCAACTTTCCCGGCTACTCGATGATCCAGGGGCCCGAGCCGATGGGCGGCGCCCCACACGACGACTCGTCGCGCCACCCGCGGATCTACTTCGCCGTCGATGACATCAACGCCGCTGTCGCGCGGGTACGCGAGCTGGGCGGCACGGCAGAGGACCCGATGACGATCCCATCCGGCGCGTACGCCCATTGCACCGATGATCAAGGCGTGGAGTTCAGCCTGTCCCAGGAGGCAGGAGACCACGCTTGAGTCGCACCCACGCCGGCCAGCCGGGGCCTCATGTGTCCCGGCACCCACCGGTGCGGCCACTGCTTCCGCTCGCGCTGGCCACCTTCGCGGTACGGATCATCACGGGGTGACCCTGCACGATGCTGAGGGCAACGAGTTCTGCGTCGGGTGAGCGCCCAGGCGCCGGGACTGGCCGGTGAGCCGGTCGTGCACCGTGGCGGTGCCGGTCAGCGACGGCCAGGTGCGGCCCCGGTCGCACGCCCGGGAGGCGCGCGACGGCGGACCGACGGGTGGCGTATGGCGCAGCGACGATGGCGACAGCGGGAGGCGGCCGCCGTGACCCGGGCACGCGGCGGACGAAAGGTCAAATCGCTGTCAGTTGTCGGGGTCCGGTGGTAGACAGCGTCGGTGACAGAGACTCTGGAGTTCCCCGAGTTGCTGCGGCTGATCGACGAACGGTCGACCGCATTCCAGACTGCGGTCGCCGCCGCCCCCGACCTCGACGCGCGGGTGCCGACCTGCCCCGAATGGACGCTGCTCGACCTGGTACGGCATATGGGCGAGGGGCGCCGCTTCTGGGCCGCCGCTGTCGCCGCGGGTCCTGTCGCCGATCCCCCGACCAGGTCGTCCGCGTCGGACAGCGACCCGACCCAGGGTCGTGAAGCCCTGCTGGCCTGGTTGGCCGCGTCGACGCGGCAGCTCCTGGACGTGTTGCGGGAGGCCGGTCCGGATCGCGGCTGCTGGACCTGGTGGGGCACGTCCCAGTCGCCGCGGACCAGCGGCGCCGTCGCCCGGCACCAGCTCCAGGAGATCGCCGTGCACACGTACGACGCCCAGGTCACGGTGGGCACCCCGCAGCCGCTGCCGGAGGAGGTCGCCCTGGACGGGGTCGACGAGTTCCTGTCCACCTGCTGCGCCACGACGGACGCCTGGCCGCACGAGCCCGCCACCGTCGACTACCACACCACCGAGGGCCGATCCTGGCGCCTCCGGCTGTCTCCCGACGGCGCGCGGGTCGCCCGCCTCCCCACTCCCCCGACCGACAAGGGTCACGACGCGTCCGGCGCGTCCGCCCGAGGGCCGGCCGGTGATCTGGTCCTGGCGTTCTACGGCCGCGTTCCGGTGGACTCCCTCAGTCTCGACGGCGACCGACGGGTGTTCGACCAGCTCATGGCCTGGGAGCCGGAGTAGGGCGGCGCGGACGCGACCCGGGGCTGTCTGTCGGCCGCGGCTTGCGTAGAGTCGGACCATGGGCGTGGACTCCGATGCGCGGCGCTGGTTGCGGCAGCGTGGCGCGGAAAAGATCCAGCACCCCGGCGGTACGCTCTACGCCCACCTGTGCCGGGTGCACGACCGCCTCGCCGCGCTGGGATGCGGCGTTGACGCCCAACTGGCCGGTCTCACGCATGCCGCATACGGCACGGACGGCTTCGATGTGACACTGCTCGACCGGACCGATCGAGCCACGCTACGCAACCTCGTCGGCGACAACGCCGAGGCCCTGGTCTACCTGTACGGGGCATGTGACCGCAGGCGGACCTGGCGGAACCTGGCGGCGACGGGTGAGGTGGTCGACCGCTTCACCGAACAGACGTGGAGCCTGGGCCCCGACCAACTGCGACCCTTCGTGGATCTCAGCATCGTCAACGAACTGGACGTCATCGAGCAGGATCCTTCTATCGTGGACAGGTACGGCGACTACTTCCGCTCGCTGTTCGCCACCTGGGCACCGATCGCCTCCCTGGGGGTAACCAACGACGGGCGGCGAATCCTCGGCGACGGAGAGCACGCCGGCGACGGCCCAGGGTCGATATCGGGATACTGAACGCATGGCTGGTCTGACCGCCGAACTCGTCGTTGATGGCCGTACCCCACGCACGCCGGCGCTGGCGCCGAACGGCCAATCCATCTGCTACGTTCTGGCCTCCACCAGCCGCGTCGGTGACCACCTCGACACCGAGCTGTGGCTGGCCGACGTCGATGGCGAGGCTGCGGCGGCACGCCGGGCGACCGCTTGCTCGTACTCCCGGTCGGCAGAACCGCGTCCGACGGTCCGTTCTCGCTGATCACGATCGTGCTCGGCGGCCCGTACGATCGCTACGCCGACTGGTGCCAGTTGTTCTGGTTCCCCAGCGCGCAATGGTTGGCCGCCGCCGGCTACGCGGTGTTCCTGCCCAATCCGCGCGGCGGCCAGGGCCACGGTGGAGTGGGAGATCGTCCTGACCGACGCCGGCCGGCCTGGAGCATCACGGCGCGCGATGCCGGCGATACTGTGGCCGTGGAGTACGTGTCCAGAGCACCGCGACCGCCGCTGCACGGGCTGATCGACGACCTCTACTACCTGGAGGGCGCGCCGCCGTACGCCCGGCTGACGTTGCCGCCGGGACCGTCGGGGTTGCTCATCGTCAACCTCGGGGCGCCGTTCCGCATCCGCGCGGGCACCGACATCGAGACGGGCGAGTACGCCGACGGCTGCGTGGTCACCATGCCCACCAGCGCCTACGAGTTCGGCTATCCGCCGCAGACCCGGTCCGTCGGCGTGCACGTCAGACCGTGGGGGCTGGCGCCGTTCCTGCCGATGCCCGCGGCCGAGCTGTGTGACCGACCAGTGACGGTGGAGCAGGTGTGGGGCCGGCCCGCAGTTGCTGGGCTGCGAGACCGGCTGGCCACGGCGGACGGACCGCACCAGATGCTGACACTGATCGAGGAGGAGCTGATGCGACGGCTGTGCGGGACCGCCGGCCTGGGGCTGGTCCGCCATACGAGCGGCGTCATTGCGGCGGCCGGCGGTGCGGTGGCGATCGGCGACCTGAGCGTGGCAGCAGGCGTCAGCAGCACTCATCTGGCACAGCGGTTCAAGGAGCTCATCGGCGTCACGCCGAAGCGGCTGGCCCGTACCTACCGCTTCGCCGCCACCGTGTTCTCGATCGACCCCGCCGGACCGATTGACTGGAGCGATCTCGCCGGTAGCGCGGGCTACTTCGACCAAGCCCATTTCGGCCACGAGTTCCGGGCGTTCACCGGGCTCACGCCGACCCGGTACGTCGAGGTCCGGCGACGGTTCCTGCGCGAACATCCCGGTCACGCGCTGGACGGCTGGCCGCTGCCGGCCGATTGATTTCGTACAAGAGCGGCCCCTCACGACACGCTAGTTTGGGCGCAACCCAGAGCAGAGGAGCGCCCCGTGGGCAAGGTGGTCATGTACGGCTCGGTGTCGGTGGACGGCTTCGTCGCAGACGAGAATGACCAGCCCGGACCGCTGTTCGACTGGTTGTCCAACGGTGACGTCCCGTTGGACGACAGCGGCGAGGTGAAGGTGTCGCAGACGTCCTACGACTACACCCGGGCGTACTGGGACCAGATCGGGGGTGACCGTCGTCGGCCGCCACGTCTTCGACATGACGGACGGCTGGGACGGGAAGCCTCCCGGCGGGGTCGACCACGTGGTCGTCGTGACGCACCGGCCGCAGCCCGAGGGCTGGGATCCCGAGGCGCCGTTCCATTTCGTCGACGGTGTCGAGGCAGCCGTGGCCAGGGCGCAGGAGCTTGCGGGTGACCGCATGGTCGAGGTCGCCGCTGGCGACGTCGGTGGCCAGGTGCTTGCCGCAGGCCTGGTCGACGAGGTACGCATGGACGTCGTGCCCGTCGTGTTCGGGTCCGGCAAGCGCTTCTTCGGCTCGGTCCACGCGCAGCACCTGTTGGCGGATCCTGACGTGACGATTCAGGGCGACCGGGTCCTTCACCTGCGCTATCGGGTGACCGACAACCCGACCTGACCTGATCGACGGCGCGTCGTGGGCGGACCCGGTGGCCGAGCCTGGCCGCCGGTGCGCTGACCGCGATGGACTCCTGTGGTTCAAGGTGCGCGGCGGTAGTGCATGGCCACCGTGCCGTTGCGGAGTGGCTCCACTGAGAGCAGCTCGAGCTGGCGCGTGCCGGGTAGCCCGCCCTGGTGCAGCGTCGGGCCGTGGCCGGCAATCCTGGGATGGACGAGCATCTTGTACTCGTCGATCAGGTCCAGCCGGTCGAGCTCGGTGGCGAGCTTGCCGCTTCCGAGGAGGACCCGGCCGGGGTTGCGTCCTTGAGCTTCTGCACGCCCTCGCGCAGATCACCGGCGATGTGGTGGCTGTTGGCCCACGGGAAGTCCTTGCGCGTGGACGACACCACGTACTTGGGTTTGGCCTCCAGCTTGACCGCCCACTCGCGCATGGCCGGCGGTGCCTCCTCGTCGCCGCGGGCAACGGCCGGCCAGTAGCTCTCCATCATCTCGTAGGTGACACGACCCCACAGCATTGCCCCGCCCTCGTCCATGAGACGGGTGAAGAAGGCGTGCGTCTCGTCATCGGCGATCCCCTCCCGGTGGTCGACGCAGCCGTCCAGGGTGAGGATGAGGCTGAAGATGAGCGGTCCCATGGCCGGCGAGTCTAACCCCGCTATGGCGTCGGTCCGGGATTACATCACCGCGAATCAGTGCGCACCTTAACTGTCATTATGATGCGCGCGGGGTGCTGGCCAGCATGGTCTGTAGCCGGCTCCGTCTGAGCTATTAATGAATTACTGATAATGCTATAACGACAAAAACTTCGGAGTTTCACTCGAACTGGCCTGCCCGACTGGCAGGGTCGTGTAATCAAACTGTCTGGTATTTCCGGCGGGTGGCCGTGACCGAGGTGACTCTTGGTGAGATTGCTGGGGTCGGAGCAGTGCGAGAGGCTCGTCGAGGTTAGATGTGCCGGTGACGGTTCATGACGTAGCGAGTGCCCTGCCAGACATCGCGGTGCTTCGCCAGCGGTGTCAAGCGTTGGCGATGTTGGACGCGATCATGAGTCCGGAGTGGGAGTCGCGGTACTACTCGTTCGATTCCCGGTGGGCGCCGGGCGAGCAGATGGCGTCGATGCGAAACGGGTCGGGTGACGCGTGGTCGATCGTGTTCTCGTCGGCTGGCGCGTTCATTTGGGGCTTCGACCACGAGTCGCCGATGAGTCCTGCCAACAACGACGATGAGCTGTGGCCGGGCCTGGTCGACGCGGTGCCGGAGGTCTTCTCGGGTTGTGTCGCTGAGCCGGCGTTCAGCTTCGACGGCACGCTGGAAGCGACGGTGTGCCTGTGGCGGCAGCAGGGCGATGACCGGTGGCATGCCGGGGAGCTGTTCTTTCCCGCGGGTGATGATCCCGATGGGGCTGACAGGCTGTTCCAGGTTCTCGTCGAAGGCAGCCCGGTGGCGTACCAGCGCTTCGCAGAGGACTACTACGAGACGGCCGTCGATGTGGAAGCGGTCGGCGAGATCTTCGCTCTGCACCCGCTGACCGACGACCTGGTTCGCCGCTTGAATCCCGATCTTGTGGTGGGCGATCTCGGGGAGGATCTCGCGGAGATCGGTTACCCGTCTCGGCCGGTGTAGCGGTTCCACGTTCCACCGGCCGCGGCGTGGTGGCGCTGGGTAGTGGTGTAGTGAAAGCCGAGGGCTTGGGCGATGACCGGTGCCGGGGCTTGGAGGACGAGTTGGTGCAGTGCGGCCAGGCGGCCGGGAATGGTGGGGACGCCGAGGTCGCGGATAAGCGGGCCGATCGTGCGGGTAGTCAATGGCTGGCCGGCGCGGCGTCCGGGGAACAGCCAGCGGGCGTTGCGGTTGGTGGCGGTGCGCATGTTGGTGCGCTGGTCACGTAGCGCCAATAGCAGGTCGGCGACGGGTTCGGGGACCGGTGTTGGCGGGTCGCCCAACCGGAGCAGGACGTCGGAGCCGGTGGTGTCGATGTCGTCGAGGGTGAGGCCCAGGATACGGCCGAGCGGTTGGGCGTAGAGCAGCAGCAGGATTGCAGCGACGCGGGCGCGGAGCTCGCCGGTGTCGTCGGTGATCAGCTTGCGGAGTAGTCCGATGCGCCGGTGCTGTGTGATCGGCGATTGCTGGCCGGGTCGGTGCGCGGCGATGTGCAGCCGTGGCATGTGCCCGGCGTGGGCGGCCCAGGTCAGGAACGGTTTGAGGAGCTGCCGGTGACGCGGCGGGTGGGTGACGATCCAGCGGTCCAGGTCGTGCTGCCGGAGTCGGGCGAGGGTGAGCCTCTGCTCCTAGACTCCGGCGAGGAAGTCGCCAGCCCGCAGGATCTGCTGTCCGAGTTCGCCGCGGGTGCTGCGGCTCACGGGCCCGCGTTCGGCGCGGCGGCGCAGCCAGGGTAGTTGATGCCAGGTGGCGTATTGGCGCAGCAGCCGGCGCTGTTCGGTGTCGGTGATGGTGTCCAGGTGCTCGAGTAGCCATCTCTCGAAGAGCAGGATCTGCTTGTCGATCGGGGGCAGGACACCGCACTGCGTGAGCAGTTCCCGCATGTGGGCGGCAGCTCGCCATGGTTGCAAGCGGTGGAACGCGTCATGGTTAAGTTCGATGTCGCCGCGGCCCAGACCTCGCAGCAGGTCCGCAGCCGGAGCGGGGACGCCGTGCCGGGAGGAGACCCAGGCCAGACCGGTGAGCGGGTTGTCCATGCTGGTCAGCAGCTCGGCCAGGGGCGCCAGTTCAGGGCGGATGCGGCCGGTGCCGTCGTCGAGGAGTTCGGCGATCCGCCGGGTAAACGTGCAGCGGGCGCAGCGGCGGCCGGCGTGCAGCTTGCCCTCTTGCCCGCACTCGGCGCAGGTATACGAGATGGAGAATCCGGCGCAGCTGGTGCAGATCAGAGCCCGGTCCTCGGCCCGCCGTCCGGCCAGGAGCCGGTCGTAACTGCAGCCGGGGCAGCGGCCCTGGGTCCGCAACGCCCGATCTTGGCAGGTGCGGCAGACCTGGCCGTCAGGCCACCGAACGGTGGAACTGCGTCGGCCGCAGCGGACACAGTCGCGGACGAACCAGCGTTCGTACTGCTCAGCGGTGTAGGTCCGGCTCATTACGTCTGCTTCGGCCCGCGCGGCACCCGGCTACGCGAACTGGTGCGGGTCGCCGGTAGCCGTTGGTCGGTGGAGGAGGCGTTCCAGACCGCGAAGAACGAGGTTGGCCTGGATCAGTACCAGGTGCGCCGCTACGACGCCTGGTACGCCCACATCACCCTGGCCATGGCCGCAGCCGCGTTCCTCGTCGTCACCCGCGCCATCGAAGCCGCAAAGGGGGCGGCACCGCCAGCGAGGGCGGCCTGATACCGCTGAGCAGCAACGAAATCCGCCGCCTGTTCGGCAAGCTCGTCCTTATCGGACGCACCGTGGCCGATCACGTGCTGCACTGGTCAACCTGGCGCCGCCGTCGGCAAGCTCAAGCGAAAGCCTCCCACTACCGCAAACGACTCGAACCACCATAAGTCACGACCCGCCGTTGCAGTACTAACGGGACACCAGCTCAACCACCACTGACCAGCGCGGGCCGCTCGTAAAGATCAGCTACTTGGCCCCCTGGTGCCGCCATTCTTACCAACACCCGTCTTCGCGGCGACCTTTCTGCTGCGCGGGATGTGCTCGGCGGTCGGCCGGGTCGACGCCCTGGCGCCGTGGGTGGCCTCGGACCACTTCGAGGAGCTGGGCCGCCCGCCGCGGCTGCTGCACGGCGGATTCGGGCTGCTCACCGTCGGCAGTCCAACGTGGACGGCACGGCCGGGCTGGATCGCCTGGTCACCGTGCGGTTCACCGGCCTGGCCGAAGGCGCGCACGAGCTGCGGATCTGGCGGGTCGACGCGCTGCATGGCAACGTAGGCGCCCGCTGGCTGGCATTGGGCGCCGGCGCGGACTGGCCGGACGACGAGCAGTGGCTGGCGCTGTCCGCGGAGGATCACCTGGACGAGGCCGAACCGGCCCGGACGTGACTGCCGGGCCGGACGGGACCATGGCGGTGGAGGTGGACCTGCCGATGCCGGGGATCGCCTATCTTCAGATCACTTGGTCCGGCCGGGTGGCGAGGGGAGCTCTTGATGGCGGACGATCCGTTCCAGGAATGGCTCGGCAAGGTGCATGTGCGGATCGAGCTGCTCTCCGACGAGGACCTTCCCGGTGACCTGCGGTTCGACTATTCGGCCGCCTCGCTGGCCCGCCTCGAATCGGTTCTACTCGAGCGGTTCGCTGATCCGCTCGACGTTCTGGCGTCCGGCAGCCACGAGTTGGTGCTCGGCGCCGCGGCGTACCTCGGGGAGTCGCTGCTGCGGGCCGGCGGCGGCTCCTGGATTCCGGACCCCGAGCCCGCGGCCCCGTTCCCCCGCCCGGCGATCGTCAGCCCCGACCCGGCGCTGGGACTCCCGGCGGTTTTTCCGATGCGGACAATCGCCGCCGCCGTGGGCAGCCGGGACGGCCAGCACTTCGCCGAGTTGTTCGAGAAGTGGCAACGGGCCGCGGAGCAGACGGGCTCGGTCCTGTCCCGCTGGCTGGCCCGGTGGGAGGCGGAGTTCCCGGACTGGATCGCCACCTACGCGCCCGGCGAGGCGTGGGACTTCTCACCGGAGTCGCTGGACGCCCTGGAGTCCCTGGCCCGCCGGGTCACACCGTCGCCTGAGGACCTGCTGAGCCCGGGCAGGGCGGATTTCCGCGGCGGTGCGGCCTGGTACGTGGGTGAGGTCTTCCGGCGCGCCCTGGGCGGTCAATGGGACAGCGACCGCGACTCGGAGTTTCTCCGCCAGGTCGGCCCGCACCGCGGAAAGATCATTCCCGTCGTGACCTTGAAGCGTTCTCTGCAGGACCCGGGCCGGCTCCGCAAGCGGTACGACGCGTTTGCCGCGATGCAATAGAACCCCGCCAATCAAGCGTCCGTAGTGGTTGACGGGGGACGGCATCGCTCACTTCTGCCGGAAGACGATTCTCTGCGGCCGGATTGATCGTCGCCATGATGATCGGCTTCGTGTCGATCGCCGGAGCGCCCGCGGTCGCCGGCCCAACACCATTCACCCCGCCGAACCATGCACCGGCACCTGGCCACCCTCGGCATCTACGTGCGGCTCGGCGAGAAGACCTCCGCCCGCATCACCGCCGAGAACGACGAGCACCACCGCCGGCACCGGCGCTGACTTCCGTCCCACTTACTGAGATCACGGAAAACGGCCGAATCGGCCGCCGGGGAACCTCACCATGAGGAGCTGCGCCCCAGGTCAGGGTCTAGATCAACTGCTTACCGTTGTTTTTGGTCTGAAAACTACGGGCGGCCCAACTGGCGCGGATATGGCGTACCCGACCGGTGTGTGCCGGTGGAGGTAACGAAGCAGTGCAGGCGTTTCGGGGCTGCCCACCGTCTTCGTGCGGAAGCACGCTAAGGAGTAAGGCCACCGAGGGCGGTCTGGTCGACGGTCGGCCTGTCGTTCTGATCAAGGACGTCGTAACCACCGGAGGAGCACTACTGGCATCCTGCGCACATCTCCGGTCCATCGCGCCCAGGTGGAGACAGTGGTCTGCGCCATCGACCGCAGTGGCACCAACGCCATGTTCAGAGCCACAACGTTTCCTCCTCGGCAGGATGCCAAGTCAGGAGGTGTCCAGTCTCAGGGGGTGACGTCATCATGAAGGGACAGATCTCAGCCGATCTGGGAACCGTCCGAGTCAGCCCACCATCAGGACGACCTTGCCACGGACGTGTCCGGTCTGTACCTCGTGGTGCGCGCGGCTGGCTTGTGTGAGTGGGAACGTCGCGTGAATAGGTAGCTGCAGTCTGCCCTCTTCGTACATCGCGACGAGTTCGGTCAGCGCGGCGGTCGAGCGGGCACCGACGCGAAGTATCCCGAACGTCTTCGCGGCTTCGGTGTCGACCAGGGTGCCGATGCGGTGCGGATCCCGCACGAGCGCGAGGGAAGCGGTGATCGCGACGCCGCCGATGGCGTCGAGCGCGGCGTCGACGCCCTCGGGTGCGAGTGCGCGGATCCGGTCGACGAGGCCGTCTCCGTAGGTGACCGGGGCCGTGCCGAGCGAGCGGAGGTAGTCGTGGTTGTGTTCGCTGGCGGTGCCGATGGCGGTGGCACCCCATTGGCGGACGAGTTGTACGGCGATGGTGCCTACGCCGCCGGCGGCAGCGTGGATGAGGACGGTGTCGCCGGGGTTGACGCCGATCTGGCGCAGTGCGGTGTGGGCGGCCTGGCCGGCCGCGGGTAGGCCGGCGGCGACCGTCCAGGGCATCGCCGCTGGCTTGCGCACCGCGTCGACGGCATCGACGACGACGTACTCGCAGTAGCTCTGGGTGCTGGCCGACCCGAGCACCTCGTCTCCTGTCACGAAACCGGCGACGCCGTCACCGACCTGGTCAACGATGCCGGCGTACTCGTTGCCGAGGCGTTGCGGAAATGTGGCTGGCATCGTTGTGGCGAAGTCGCCGCGCCGCAGTTTGACGTCGACCGGGTTGACGCCTGCGGCCTTCACCCGGACGCGAATCTGGCCTGCGGCGGGCTGTGGTAGATCGATCTCGACGGGGTGTAGCACGTCGGGGCCGCCGTAGGCGGTGAACGCGATCGCTGTAACCATGAGGGCTGTTCCTGTGGAATCGGTGATCAGGCGGGGTACGGCTGGGCGGCGCGGGCGGCGCGTAGCGCTTGGGCCCACCAGGTGAGGTGACGCAGCAGCTTGGCGGCGGCGGTGTTGGCGGTGTGCGGGTTGATGAGTTCCCCGTGGGGGTTGAACTGGTTGTGTGCCAAGTGGAAGCTGACGGTCTCGCGGATACCGACGGCGTGTACCTCGGCGAAGACCTGTCGTAGCTGTTCGACCGCGCGCAGGCCGCCGGCCAGTCCGCCGTAGGAGACGAAACCCACCGGTTTGGCCTGCCATTCGGAGCGGACGGCGTCGATCGCGCGTTTCAGCGCGGCGGGGTAGCCGTGGTTGTACTCGGGGGTGACGAGGACGAACGCATCGGCGGCGCCGACGCGGGCGGTGAGCGCCGTCACCTGCGCTGTCTGCTCCAGGTTGTCCGGTAGCGGGATGTCGTAGAGGTCGATGACGTCGAGTTTCAGGTCGTCGTGTTGCTCGGCGCGGGCGACGAACCAGCGGCCCACCGTCTCGCCGAAGCGCCCCTTTCGGGTGCTCGCGATGATGACGGCGATCCGCAGCGGCCCGTCAATCTCAAGGTGCTCGGCGCTCATCGTGCTGTCCTTTCCTGAGTGGCTCGTGCCTCAAGGTCGACCGGGTCTCGTCGGGTATGGGCCGCAGGGGCCGGCAGGCCGCGGCGGACCTCGGTGAGCGTCTGGGCGAGGTCCGCGCGCTGCTGATCGGTCAGCCCACCGAACGTGAGCCGTTCAAGCTCAGACCAGATCGCGCGGACCTTGGGACACAGCCGCCGACCTTTGCCCGACAGAGCGACGATCATCGTTCTCTTGTCGGTGCTGGAAGGGGTGCGCGTGATGAGGTCGGCGCGCTCCATCGCCTGGAGGGTGTTGGTGACGGTGGACCGGTCACGCCCGAGGAAATGGACGATCTCCGACTGCGGAGATCGCCCGTTCTCCTGCAGGAACAGCAGCACCAGTTCCTGCGGGGCGACCAGTTCGATGCGCTGCAACATCGCGGTCGCGGTCGCGGCGTGCGCGCGGACGGTCTGCAGTAACAGCGAGCTCAACGGCGCCTCGGCGACGCTTATCCCGACGTGCGGCGCCCGAGCGCCACCCGCGCCAGCCTCAGTGGTCATGATCTCACGCTAGCACCTTTGTTGGCATGCCATCAATTCCGCCCTAATGTTGGCATGCCAACAAGAAGGGTGGGGTCACATGAGTCAGGACGCGGGCAGGACAGGCGTGACCGAGCGGGACACGAGACAGGAGCACCTGGCAGGCGCGCCGGCGACGACGGAGCGGCTGGATCCGGCGCTGCTCCGGCTCGCCGGGATCGTGCTCTTCGGTGCGACGGCCGCGCTGCTGGACACCACAATCATCAGCGTCGCGCTGGATCAGCTCGGCCAGGCGTTCACCGCCCCTGTCTCCACCGTGCAGTGGGTGTCCACGGCATACCTGCTCGCGATGGCGCTGATTATCCCGCTGACCGGGTGGTGCGTCGATCGGTTCGGCGCCAAGGCGACCTGGCTGTGCACACTGGCGCTGTTTGTCGCCGGCTCAATGCTGTGCGCAGCCGCCTGGTCGGCGGAAAGCCTGATCGTCTTCCGGGTAGTGCAGGGACTCGGCGCCGGAATGATCCTGCCGTTGACCCAGGTCATCCTCGCGCAGGCGGCCGGCTCACGCCGCTTCGGCCGGGTCATGGCGCTGGTCGCCATCCCCGGAAACCTCGTTCCCATCGTCGGACCAGTGCTCGGCGGCCTCATGCTCAACGCCCTGCCGTGGCGGTGGATCTTCCTGATCAACGTGCCCGTCTGCGTAATCGCCTTCGTGTTGGCCTGGTGGAAACTGCCCGCCGATCCGCCCCAGGGCCGCCCCCCGCTTGATGTGCTGGGCCTCGCCGTGCTCTCACCGGCCGTCGTGGCGATCGTCTACGGTCTGTCCAGGGCGGGCGCGGAATCCAGCTTCGCCGCCGTCAATGTGCTCGCGCCCATCGCGATCGGTCTCGCCCTCCTCACGGTGTTCGCCACGCACGCCCTGCACACATCCAAGACTCCCATCATCGACCTACGACTGTTCCGGCACCGCTCGTTCAGCGCGTCAGCCGCGCTGATGTTCCTATCCGGCGCGGCGCTCTACGGTCCAATGTTCCTGCTGCCCCTCTACTACCAACAGGCCCGCGGATTCGACGCGCTCACCACGGGCCTCACACTCGCCCCCCAAGGCATCGGCACGGCCCTCGCTCTGGCCGTCGTCGGCCCACTGGCCGACCGTATCGGCGCCAGACCGCTGGTAGCCCTCGGCGCGCTGACCACCACAGCCGGCACACTCGCCTACACCCAGCTACCGTCCGGCCCAGACGACGTCCTCCTGATCGCGTCTCTTGCGCTGCGCGGCATCGGCCTGGGTGCGGTGGGAATCCCGACCATGGCAGCGGCGTATCACCAGCTACCGCACTCCGCGATCCCTCGTGCGACCAGCGCCACCAACGTGATCCAGCGTGTCGGCGCGTCCTTCGGCACCGCGCTGGTCGCTGTGATCCTTCAACAGCAGATCAATGACCAGGCCAGCGGCGGCGCATCCCCCGAGATCCTCACTCACGCGTTCGCGAACACCTTCTGGTGGACGGTCGGGTTCGCGGTCCTCTTCCTCCCACTCGCCATGTTCCTGCCTCGAAGAAGCCGGTAGAGCGCATCCGGGGCCGGCATCGGCGTCCATCGACCGGCCCCCGGAACACGCCGTCGACACGGTCGCGACCCGCACAGTGCCGACATGAACAGGTTCGGCCGGCTCAGAGCCGGCGGACGGTGGCGGCGTCCACCTCGCCCGACCCGACGTTCGCCTGAGGAAGGGGGCACGCGACTCAGCGCCAGGCTCGCGCAGGAACCCCCAGGCAGTCCGCGACCCGTACGATGCGGCCGTGGGATGGGATGCGCTCCGGCAGTGGGATGAAGACGTCGCCCGCGTCGAGCCGCTGACTGGCGGAGTCGCCAACGATGTGTGGAGCGTGCGGGTCGATGGGCACCTCGCGGTCGCTCGTCTCGGATCCAGGAGCGCCGCTGACCTGACCTGGGAGACCGCGCTCCTGCAATACCTCGATCGTGCGGGTCTGAGCGTGCCGGTGCCGATCCCGACCAGGGACGGCCGGCTGTTCGCCGACGGACTTGTCGTGATGACCTACCTGCCCGGCGGACCACCCGAGACGCGGGCCGACTGGCGCCGCGTGGCCGGCACGCTTCGCGACCTGCACCGGTTGACGCAGGGCTGGCCGCAGCGCCCGGGTTGGCGATCATCGACCGACCTCCTGCATGCCGAGGTCGGGACGAGGATCAACCTCGCCGCGATGCCACCGGAGGGTGTGGCTCGGTGCCGGGCAGCGTGGGCGCGGCTCGCCGGACGTCAGACATGCGTCGTCCACGGCGACCCCAACCCTCGCAACGTTCGCATGACCGCCGGTCAGGTCGCGCTGATCGACTGGGACGAGTCACATGTCGACGTCCCCGACCTTGATCTCGTGCTGCCCAACAACGCCGCCGGCCTGGGCAGCGACGCGTACGATGTCGCCGCGCAAGCGTCGGCCGCGTGGGAGGCCGCCGTCTGCTGGGACGACGAGTACGCCGTCAAGCGGCTCGCCGAAGTCCGCGCGGTGTGAGAACGCGTCCGAGGACTGGGAGTTCGGCGGCCAGGTCAAGTCCGGTGCCGCAGAAGACTGTGCCGCGCCTGCCGGTGTGGCCAGGCGCGGCACACCGGCAGGCGCGCCACACCGGCAGGCTCGGCACACCGGCCAGCTAGTCCCCGGCCATCACGGTGAAGGTGAATCCGGAGATCGTCGGACGGCGTAGTGCGATGTCGCATTTGACCCGACGCAACACCTCGCTCCTACTGATGCCCAGCCCATGCGCGATGAGCCAGTCCGGGCGAATCGGCACCGGATCCTCGAAGACGACATCCACCTGGACGGGCCACCCCTCGTCGACCCACGCCGACGGAATGTCGAGTCGCCAGGCACCCGCCCAGTCCAGAGCGAAGCGGTTGCGGCGGGCGAGCAGCGGGTCCAACAACGTGGCCGCCACCAGCTCCGGATCGTTGACCCGGTAGCCCCGGAGTTCGGCCGGATCGAAGGATCTGACCGGCGTTCGCTCGTACACGGTGATCTTGATTGTCCGGTCGCAGGACACGCAGCGGACCAGCAGCCACACGTCCAGCAGCTTGCCGTTGGCGTTGACGCGGAACCTGCCGGCGCCGGTGGTGGCCGACGTCGACCGGCAATCCACGCACCGCAGCGACAGCAGCGGCAACCTGGTTCGACGGACGACCCAGGGCAGCACGATATGAGGTTGTGAAGACATGAATTCCAGACCTGATCTCTGAGACCTGACCCGAGGTCGAACACGCGCGACCTCGAACGCTTGATGACCGGGCGCGCCAGGGCAGCCCGGCGGAACCGACGGTGACGTCGGCTACCGGTGAGCGGAAAGTGTCAGGTCTAAAGGGCAGGCGGGGTCATGCGATGTCCTCTGTCCTCGCTTCGACGGGCTGCGGGCAACCTACGGCAACGCCCGGGGAAGGCTCAACCGGTTTCGACAGGTAACGTCATGAGTCCGCCGGGCCTTCAGCAGCGCGACCAGCGCCGGCCACGCCGGCCAGCCGAGTGCCGCAGCCAGTCCCGGGTTGACGTCGCCGACGGCGAGCGGGACCGGCCGGTACGGACTGCCGGTGTCCGGCTCGGCTACTGGGGGCTTTCCTTGATCCGTGGCACCGGTGTGCCGTCCGAGCAGGTCGCCTTGATCTCGCTCTCGTTGCTGGTGGACAGCAGCACCACCTGGATCTCGCCGTCCGGGCCGGGGTCGTGGTCCTTGATCTGGTAGCCGGGTTTCACGACGAGATCGGTAACCTGGGCGTCGTCACCCCGACAGAGCACGGTGACGACGCCACCGAAGGCCGTGATGGGCGTTCCTGGTGCCGCCGCCGTCGAGCGGGCCGGTGCCGTCGAGCGTGCCGTCGCCGTCGCGCCGGCCGCGGTTGTCGGCCTCGGGGTGGTGGTTGCCGCCGGTGCGGTGGGCCGAGGCGTCGGGTCCGCGGCGGACGGGCCGGCTGGCGCGGACGATCCGGCGGCTGGACCGGACGCCGACGCGGACCCGCCCGGCGCGGTGGACGGCTGCGGGATGGCGGATGGCTCCCGATCCCGGTCGGCGAGGACCGCGCCCAGCGCCGCGACGGCGAACGTCGTCCCGGCGACGGCCGCCACGCGCAGGAGGCGGCGGCGCTGGGACGTGGCCACGGGGCGGCGGGTCTCGGGAAGCGTCGTCGGCCGGCCGCCGGGTCGGGGTGGTGACCCCGCGGCCGGCCCTTCGTCCGGGTCGTTCTCCGGCGACGTGGCCATGCCGGCGGCCACCGCGAGAACCCGGGCCACCTCGGCGGCGGGTGGGCGGTCCACTGGTTGTTTGGCCAGGCACCGGCGGACCAGGTCGTCGACCTCGGCAGGTACGTTGTCCATCGGTGGCAGCGGCGACGGCTCGACATAGGTGTGCGCCCTGAGCATCTGGGTGGTCGTCTCGGTGCGCCACGGCAGCCGGTTGGTCAGCGACCGGTACACCAACAACCCGAGCGCGTACACGTCCGATGCGGGCACCACCTGTGCGGCGGTGAGTCGCTCCGGGGCGAGGTAGGCCGGGGTGCCCATCAGGTGTCCGTCGGGGTCGGTCTCCGGTTGGCCGGCGATGGCCGCGATGCCGAAGTCCAGGACCTTCGCCCCGGACGGTGTCAGCATCACGTTGGACGGCTTGATGTCGCGGTGCACCAGGTTCCGCGCGTGCGCGGCGGTGATCGCGTCGGCGACCTGGGCGCAGACCCGCAGGGCGGTCCGGTGCGGCATCGGTCCGGCGGCCAGCCGCTGCGCCAGGGTGGTTCCGGTCAGCATCTCCATCACGACGTAGGGCAGGCAGTCGCCGCCCGGGTCGGTCGACTCGCCGTAGTCGTAGACGTTCGTCACATGCGGGTGGGACAGCTTCGCCGCGGCCTTGGCCTCGTCCAGAATTCGCCGGCGTGCGACAGGGTCCGTGGCACCCGGGCCGGAGACCACCTTGACGGCGACACCACGATCGAGCACCACGTCGTGGGCTCGGTAGACCACGGACATGCCGCCGCTGCCGAGGGCGCCCTCAACGCGGTAACGGCCGCCGAGCAGTACGTGGTTCCGCATCGACATCAAGGGTGACAGAACGCCCGGCGGCCCGCACCTCAGCCTTTCGACCGGGACGGCCGGTGTCAGCGCGTGGTCTTCCCGGCCCGGTTCGGCGGCCTCACCCGGTCGACTCCCGCCCGTCGGGTGGACCGACCCGGTAGGTGAGGTAGGCGAACGGGCCGGCCTGCTCGGCGGCGGTGAGGGTCAACCGGGACGCGGGCAGCCGGCGCGGCAGCAACGGCGCGCCGGCCCCGAGGGTCACCGGCGCCACCCCGAGGATGATCTCGTCGAGCAGCCCGTGGTCGGCGAAGGTCCCCACCAGTTCACCGCCGCCGACGAGCCAGATGTTGCGGTCGCCGGCGGCGGCGGTCATCGCCTCATGCACCGGGCGGACGTCGCCGCTGACGACGGTGACGTCCGCACCGGGGACGACGGGCAGGTCCCGGTGGCTGAACACCCAGGCCGGGCGGTCGCCGTACCAATCCCGCCACTTCTCCGGCTGGTCGAGCAGCTTCTCGTGGTGGAGCACCCACTCGTAGGTGGTGGCGCCCATGGCGAACGCCCCGACGTCGGCGACAAACGGGGCGAACCGGTCCTCACCTCCGGTGTCGGCCTCGAACAGCCAGTCCAGCGAGTTGCGGTCGTCGGCGATGTAGCCGTCCACACTGGTCGCGGTGAAGTACTGCGTACGCGTCATGGTGGTGATCGTGGCACCGTTACCTGACATCCCATGACCGCTTTTCCGCGTTGTTCGTCGAACGAGGTCGGCCACGCCGACGGTCAGCGCCGGCTCACCCGCGGTCGGGACGGCGGTCGGCGCCCCGCTCAGCGGATGGTCGGTTCGTGGTGGACCGGGAAGTTCACCGACCTGGCGATGAAGCACAACTCGTTGGCCCGGGTGTGCAGGGCCGCCGCCCGCTCGGCCATGCCGGGCTCGGCGACGCTCACCTCGGGCCGCAGCGTCACCTCGGTGAACCGGCCGCCACCGTCCGGCGTCTGCGCCATCGTGCCCGACGCGACGTCCCGGTAGTCGGTCACCACGATCCCGTCGGCGGCGCACAGGTGCAGGTACCACAGCATGTGGCACTGGGACAGCGACGCGACGAGCAGTTCCTCGGGATTCCACCGGGCCGCGTCGCCCCGGAACGCCGGGTCCGACGAGCCGGGCAGCGCGGGTTTGTCACCGGCGGTTACCTCGTGGTCACGGTCGTATGAGCGGTAGTCGCTCGTCCCGCCACCCCGGTTGCCGGTCCAGGTGACGGTCACCTCGTAGCGGTGATTACTGGCCATCGTGTCGCCTCCCCATGAAGATCGACTTCCATAGTGGCACGGCGGGCGCGGGCCGGCGGTCGAGGCCCCCCTGCCGAACTCAGATCATTCGTCGCAGCGCGGTCTCCACGGCGTCGATAAGCGGATCACCGTCGGTGCGGGGGTGCCGGGCGAGGCCCAGTTCGACGTCCGGGAGGGTGGGCAGGGCGTCCGCGTCGTGGCGGGCCATGACCGGTTCGAGGTTCGCCGGCATGAGCGCCGCGACGCCCAGCCCGGCCCGTACCGCGGCGAGCACACCCACCAGGCTGTTGCTTTCGAACGCCACCCGCCAGGGCCGTCCGGCACGCTCCAGCGCCTCCAGCACCGAGGTACGCCAGAAGCACGGATCGGAGAACAGCACCACCGGCAGTGGATCGGCGGCCACGTCCACTCCCTGACCGATCGCCCAGACCAGCGGGCGGCGTACCGACCACCGCGGGGGGCCGGGAAGGTGCGGAACCTCGTCGAGCACGAGTTGGACGCGGCCCGTGTCGTACGCCTCCCGCATCGCGACGGTGGAGAAGGTGAGCACCTCCAGCGTCGCGCCGGGATGCAGCCCGGCGAGGTCGGCGAGGGCCTGGGCGAGTTGGGAGGCGGCGAGGTCTTCGAGCAACCCGACTCCGCAGCGGCCGGTGAGCACGCGCCCGGCCTCGGTGAGCGCCTGGGTGGACAGCGACAGGATGCGTTCGGCGTACGGCAGGAGTTCCTCACCCGCCCGGGTCGGCGAGACGCCGGACGGCGACCGGTAGAGCAACGGACGACCGACGGTGCTCTCGAGCTTGCGCAGCTGCTGGCTGAGTGCGGGCTGGGTGTGTCCGAGCGCGGTCGCGGCGCGGCTGATGCTGCCCGCCCGCACGGCGGTGACGAACGATCGCAGTAACACGGTCTCAAGATCTCTGGCCATAAGCATCCATTATGCCAAACCCAAGAAGTTGCCCACTTCCTATGACCCCCGGGGTCCCCTAACGTTCGCCGGGTGACCAGCTACCGACAGGTGCTCGCCGTGCCAGGGATGGCACCGCTGCTGGGCGTCTCGCTGCTCGCCCGCACCGCGATCACGGCCGACGTGATGGCGCTGACGTTGTATGTCGTGCTGGGTCTGGGCATGAGCTACGCGGCGGCGGGTGGGGTGGCCGCGGCCCTGACCGCCGGGCTGGCGCTGGGCGCGCCGTTGCTCGGCCGGGTCCTGGACAGGCGAGGACTGCGCACCGTGCTGCTGGTCACCGTCGCGCTGCAGATCGTGTTCTGGCTCAGCGTGCCGATGCTGCCCTACGTGGTCCTGCTGGGCGCCGCCTTCGCGGCGGGCCTGCTGATGGTGCCGGCCCAACCGGTCACCAGGCAGGCGATCGCCGCCATGACGACAACGCACCAGCGCCGGGCGGCGTTCGCGTTGGAATCGGTGCAGGGTGAGCTGTCGTACCTCGTCGGTCCGGCGGTGGTGGTCCTGTGCGCGGCGACGATGTCGCCCGGTGTGGTGGCATGGGGGGTGGGTGCCGCCATCGCGGCCGGTGGAGCCGGCATCGCCCTGCTCAACCCACCGCTGCGGGCCCTGCACGAGGCGGACGCCGGCACCGCCGGTCGGCCGCCACGTCGGCGGTGGCTGGGGACCCGCATGATCGCCGTACTGATCATGGCGTTCGGCATCACGACGCTGCTCGGCGGCGTCGACCTCGCCATCATCGCCACGCTCAGGGACGGCGGGCAGGTGTCCTGGGCGGCCGTGGTCATCGCGGTGTTCGGCGTGGCCTCCGTCGTCGGCGGACTGACCTACGGCGCGCTCCCCCGACCGCTGCCCAGTTGGCTGCTGCTCGGCCTGCTCGGGCTCGTGACGATTCCCGCCGGGCTCGCCCCCGACTGGCGCTGGCTGTGCGTGGCCGTCCTCGGCGCCGGGCTGCTCACGGCACCAGCCCTGTCCACGGTTGCCGACGCCGTCAGCCGACTGGCGCCGGCAACCGTACGGGGCGAGGCGACGGGACTGCAGTCCTCCGCACAGAACGCCGGTTTCGCGCTCGGCGCCCCGATCGCCGGGTTGGCGATCGACGTTTCCGCGCCCGCCGGCGGCTTCGCGGTGGCCGGACTGGCCGGTCTCGCCGCGGCGCTGACCGGATACCTGCTGTCCCGCCGCTCCCCTGCCCGGGTTCGCGGCCTCGTCGCCATTCCATCGGAGACGCCGGCGGGGACCCGTCGGTGACGCCGGCGGGACGTGCACCCGTGACGCCTGCGGGGAACCGGTGACGGTGCGACGAGGCCGCCGGTGTCACCGTCCCAGGTAGTCCCGCAGGTGCCGGGCCGTCAGCGTGTCGGCCGAGCCCACCAGGTCGGCGGGGGTGCCGGTGAATACCACCCGGCCTCCGTCGTGTCCGGCACCCGGTCCCATGTCGATGATCCAGTCGGCGTGCGCCATGACGGCCTGGTGGTGCTCGATCACCACGACCGTGTTGCCGGCGTCGACAAGCCGGTCCAGCAGGGCGAGCAGTTGGTCCACGTCGGCCAGGTGCAGACCGGTGGTCGGCTCGTCCAGGACGTACGTGACGGCCCGTTCGGCCATGTGGATGGCGAGCTTGAGTCGTTGCCGTTCGCCGCCGGACAGGGTGGTCAGCGGCTGGCCGAGGCCGAGGTAGCCCAGGCCCACGTCGGCCAGCCGATCCAGGATCGTGCGGGCCGCTCCGCCGGGGAAGAAGTCGCGGGCCTCGGCCACCGACATCGCGAGGACCTCGCTGATGTTCCTGCCGTGCAGCGTGTAGGTGAGCACCTCGGGGGTGAACCGCCGGCCCTGGCAATGCTCACACACCGACGCCACCCCAGCCATCATGGCCAGGTCGGTGTAGACCAGCCCGATGCCCTTGCACGCGGGGCAGGCGCCCGCGGAGTTGGCGCTGAACAATGCCGGTTTCACCCCGTTGGCCTTGGCGAACGCGGTCCGGATCGGGTCGAGCAGCCCGGTGTAGGTGGCCGGGTTGCTGCGCCGCGACCCCCGGATCGCCGACTGGTCCACGACCACCACACCGTCCCGGCGCGGCAACGAACCGTGGATGAGTGAACTCTTGCCGGAGCCGGCGACGCCGGTGACGACGGTCAGCACGCCGAGCGGGATGTCCACGTCGACGTCCCGCAGGTTGTGCAGGGTGGCGCCGCTGATCCGCAGGTGGCCGCGAGGGTTCCGGACACTGCCCCGGAGCCGGACCCGGTGGTCCAGGTGGTGGCCGGTGCGGGTGTCGGCGGCGCGCAGCGCGGCCACGGTGCCCTCGAACACCACCTGACCGCCCGCCGGGCCGGCACCGGGTCCCAGGTCGACGACGTGGTCGGCGATGGCGATGGTCTCCGGTTTGTGTTCCACGACCAGCACCGTGTTGCCCTTGTCCCGCAGCCGCAGCAGCAGGTCGTTCATCCGCGCGATGTCGTGCGGATGAAGGCCCACGGTCGGCTCGTCGAACACGTACGTGACGTCGGTCAGCGACGACCCCAGATGGCGTACCATCTTGACCCGCTGCGCCTCGCCACCGGACAGGGTGGCCGACTCGCGGTCCAGGCTGAGATACCCCAGTCCGATCTCGACAAGCGAGTCGAGGGTGCCGAGCAGGGTCTTCAGCAGCGGCGCCACCGACTCGTCGGTGATCCCGCGGACGAACGTGGCCAGGTCGCTGATCTGCATGGCGGCACAGTCGGCGATGCTGCGGCCGCTGATCGTCGAGGACAGCGCGGCCTTGTTGAGGCGGGCGCCGCCACACGCCGGGCAGGTGGTGAAGGTGACAGCGCGGTCGACGAAGGCACGGATGTGCGGCTGCAACGACTCCCGGTCCTTGCCCTCGAACATCCGCCGGACCCGGACCACCAGTCCCTCGTACGTGGTGTTGGTGGTGCCGATCTTGACCTTGGTGGCCGGTTGGTGCAGCAGGGCGCGCCACTGTTCGTCGGTGTAGTCCGCCAGCTTCGCCTCCGGGTCGAAGAGCCCGCAGGACGCGTACGCCTGCCAGTACCACGAGCCGACGGTGAAGTTCGGCACCGTGATGGCGCCGTCGTTGAGCGACAGGTCCCGGTCGACGAGCTGGTCGACGTCCAGGTCGGAGATCCGGCCGAGGCCCTCGCAGTCCGGGCACATGCCCTCGGCGTTGTTGAAGCTGAACGCGCTCGACGTGCCCACGTACGGGGTGCCGAGCCGGCTGAAGACGATCCGCAGCATGGCGTGCGCGTCGGTGGCGGTGCCCACGGTGGAGCGCGAGTTGACACCCATTCGTTCCTGGTCGACCACGATGGCGGCGCTCAGGTTCTGCAGGGCGTCGACATCGGGCCGGCCGAGGCTGGGCATGAAGGACTGTACGAACGCCGTGTAGGTCTCGTTGATCAGTCGTTGCGACTCGGCCGCGATGGTGCCGAACACCAGGGACGACTTGCCGGAACCGGAGACCCCGGTGAAGACCGTGAGCCGCCGCTTGGGGATGTCGACCGAGACGTTGCGCAGGTTGTTCTCCCGCGCCCCGCGTACCTCGATCATGTCGTGGCTGTCCGCCGCTGCCCGCATGTGCCCCCCTGATATCTTTACGCCGTAAGCGAATGGCCGGGCCACATTACTTTACGACGTAAGGAGAAGCAAGTGGTGGTGTTCGCCGCCCAAGGCGACCCGCGACGGTCGATGACGCTGCTCTGGCGGCCCCGACCCGAGCCCACGCGCAGTGCTCCCGGTCCGAAACCGGCGCTGAGCGTCGACGGGATCGTCGACGCCGCCGTGGCGCTGGCCGACGCCGAGGGAATGGCCGCGGTCTCCATGCGCGCCATCGGCGACCGGCTGGGCCGCACCGGCATGGCGCTCTACACGTACGTGCCGGGCAAGGGCGAACTGGTCGACCTGATGTACGACCGGGTGCACGCCGAACTGCCCACCCGATACCCCACCGACGCCCACTGGCGGGTCACCGTCCGCGCCTGGGCCGAGGACCTGTGGTCCTGCTACCTGCGGCATCCCTGGGTGCTCCAGGTGTCGCAGGCCCGGCCCGTGCTCGGTCCCCACGAGTTCACGATGCTCGACACCCTGGTCTCGATCCTGCGTGGCACCGACCTGCCGCCCACCCCGCTACGCCGGATAAGCGGCACGCTTGTGCAGTTCGTCCGCGCCACCGCCCAGACGGTGGCGGAGACCCGGCAGGCGCCGAACGCCACCGGCATGCCCGACGACGAGTGGTGGTACGCGCGCTCCGGCGTGCTGTCCGAGGTCGCCCCGGATTTCGCCACCCGGTTCCCGCACGTGAGCTGGCTGGAGTCCGAAGGCGCCTACCAGCTCGACGACCCCACCGTGCCGTACCTGGAGCAGGAAGCCCGGGAGACGTTCGTCGCCGGCCTGGACGCACTGCTGGACGGCATCGAGGTCGCCATCGACCGCACCGCCCGCTGACCGGCCACCTGGCCGCACCGTCCGCTGACCGGGCCACGGCGCTGGTCGCGGGTAGCGTGCCAGCCATGATGATCGTCCGGTCGATCGTGCTGTTCCTGCTCGCCGCGGTCGCCGAGATCGGCGGCGCGTGGCTGGTCTGGCAAGGGTGGCGGGAACACCGCGGGCTGTGGTGGATTGCCGGCGGCATCCTCGCCCTGGGCGCCTACGGCTTCGCCGCCACGTTCCAGCCGGACCCGAACTTCGGGCGGATTCTGGCCGCCTACGGCGGCGTCTTCGTGGCCGGGTCGCTGGCCTGGGGAATGGTCGTGGACGGCTTCCGTCCCGACCGCTACGACGTGGTCGGCGCGCTGGTCTGCCTGGTCGGGGTCGCGATCATCATGTACGCCCCGCGGGGCTGAGCGACGCCCGCGGGGCTGAGCGACGCCGGACCCGCACCCCTGCGCAGGGCTGACGCAGGCTGACCCCGAGGTGCCACTGTCCCTCCCCGCCGGTGCTCCCGTCATCTGCCCGACGTTCAGCGGGAGCACCGGCCGACACCGCGAGCCGACCCGGTGCCGGCGGAGCAGAATCGGCACTCAGCCGGGCCGCCGGCGGAACGGGTTCCACCGGCGGCGCCGCCCGGTCGGCGCCACGGTGCCCGGCCCGGCGCTGTCCGGGGCCGCCGGGGCCGCTCGGCGGGCCGCCCAGTCCCGCACCACCTGATCCACGTCGAGCGGGCGCAGCGCGACCGGCGGGCCGGACGGCATCCGCAGCCAGGCCCGGATCTCGGTGTTCAGCGCGTCGATCATCTCCCGCACGGCCGGCTCGCCGGCGAGCCGATCCAGATCGGCGGGTAGTCGCTCGATCCGCCGCCGCAACCGCAACGAGGCGGGCAGCAACGCCTCCGCGGGCAACCCTTCCCGGCGGACGTAGTCCTTGATCCACCACATGTCGTCCTCGGGGCTGTGCCGCTTGGGCAGCGGCTTGCCGGCACCCGGCAGATTGTCGAACTCGCCCCGCTCCTGCGCCTGCCGGATCTGGGCCTCGACCGCCCCCTCCCAGCGGTACGTGCCACCCATCGCGCCTCCTCCCACCCGGAGATCCTCCCAGCCTAGCCCTCGAAGCCCTGAGGCTCCGAGGTCGCCCGGGTGGCGGCGACCCGCGACGCAACGACCGGCCGACGGGGTGGCCGGGTGGCTGGTGTGACCGGGTGGATCTTCGGGCCGCCCCCGCGCAGCGCCTAGACTTCGCCGCCATGGACAGCGAGCCGACCACGGCGGAGACCCGCCCGTGCGCGCACTGCGGCCAGCCGGTGCCGCAACGGGCGGCGGCCGGACGACCGTTCCGCTACTGCCGGGACAACGACGGCGCCTGCCAGCGGGCGTCCCGGGCGACCCGGATGCGCCACCGCAACGCCCCCGGGCTCGCCGGCCAGGTCGCCCGCACCTGGGAGATCGTGGACCGGCTCGACCAACTCAGCGGCACCCTCGCCGAGGCGCTGCACGCTGAACTCTCCCCCGCGGGTGTGGAACGGCAGGTCGCGGAGGTCCGCGCCGAAGCGGCCGCCGCGGTGGCCGCCGCCCAGACCGAACGCGACGAGGCCCGCCACGAAGCGGAGACGGCCACCGCCGCCGTACGCGAGGCCCAGGTCGCGGCCACCACCGCCGCCGCCGACCGGGACGCCGCCCGCCGCGAGGCCGACGCCGCCACCCGCGCCGCCGCCGACGCCGAGCGTGCCCGAGGAGCCGCCGAGGTCGAGCGGGACGAGGCCCGCCGGGCGCTGGCTGCCGCCGAGGCACTGAGTACCCGGGCCGAGCAGGACCGGCACGCGGCCGTTCGGGAGGCCGGGCAACTCCGCACGGCCGTGGAAGTCGCCGAACGGGCGGCCGAGGCCGCCCGGCGGTCGGTGGCCGACGCCACCCGGGACCGCGACGCCGCCCGTGCCGACGCGACCCGCGCGACCCGGTCGGCCGCGGAGGCACTGGGCCAGGCCGACCGGTTCCGCGCCGACCTGGAACAGGCGCGTGCCGACCTGCGACGCGCCGACGAGGAGACCACCCGAGTCCGGGCCGAAACCGCCCGGCTCGCCGCCGAACTGGAGCGGGCCGAAACCGACCGGCTCGCCGCCACCGACCGGGCCGACGCCGCCGAGCGGGCCGACGCCGCGGTGCGCGCGGACCTGGACACGGTGCGGCGGGACCTGGAGAGCGCCCGCCGGGACCTGACGGCCGCGCGGGAACGGAACGCGGTGGCGGCCGACGAGCGGCGGCAGGAGCGGACGGCGCTGGCGGACCTGACGAGCCGGCTGTCCGCCGCGCTTGCCGACCGGGACGCCGCCCGGGACCGGGTGGCCCAACTCAGCGGCCAGGTCGGCGAGCTGGCCACCACCCTGGCGCGCCTCGCCACCCCCACCACCTGATCATGAGGTTAGCGTGCCTTTGATCTCCGTTTCGCGCTAACTTCATGATCGACCGAGGGATGGGGTCAGTGGATGCCGGCCATCAGGGACCGGATGTGCCGGCTGACCATCACGGCCGCCAGCCCCAGCACCACGGAGGCCAGCCCGAAGGTGAGGAAGTACGTCACCTCCGACCAGGCGGCTGCCAGCCGCGCCACCTGACCGCCGATCGCGTCGCCGACCGCGGTGGCCAGGAACCACAGACCCATCACCTGGCTGGCGTACTTCACCGGAGCCAACTTCGTCGTCACCGACAACCCGACCGGGCTCAACGACAACTCCCCGGAGACCTGGATCGCGTACACGGCGACGAGCCACAGCGGTGAGACGCCGCCACCACCGACGGCAGCCTGCGCGGCGGCGGCCATCAGCACGAACGACAGGCCGTTGAGCACCAGGCCCACCGAGAACTTCACCGGCGTCGACACCCGGTGGCCCAGTTTCAGCCACAGCACGGCGAACAGCGGCGCCGCGATGATGATCAGAATCGGGTTGACCGACTGCAGCCAGGAGGCAGGGAAGGTGAACCCCGCCACGTCCCGGTCGACGCGTTCCTCAGCGAACGTGTTGAGCACCGAACCCGCCTGGTCATAGATCAACCAGAAGGCCGCGGCGAAGACGAACAGCCAGGCGTACCCCTTCATCCGGCTGCGTTCGGTGCCGCTGATCTGCCGGTCGGTGAGAATCCGGGCGAAGTAGCCGACCGTTATCAGCACCGTGGCCGCGGTGAGCAGGTTGACCACGACATCGACCGTGAACAGGTCGGCGACGGCCAGCACCGCGACAACCAGCACCACCGCGGCGGTCACCAGACCGATCCGAACCAGCGCCCGCCGGCGCTGTTCACCCAGCAGCGGATCCGTCGGCCGCTCACCGGCCCGCCCGAGCTTGCGCCGGCCCACCACGTACTGGATGACGCCGAACGTCATGCCGATCGCGGCCGCCCCGAACCCCAGATGCCAGTTGATCTTCTCCCCGAGGAAGCCGGTGATCAGGGGAGCCAGGAAGGCACCCAGGTTGATCCCCATGTAGAAGATCGAGAAGCCGGCGTCACGGCGTGGGGAGTCCCGCTCGTACAGGTCGCCGACCATCGACGAGACATTCGGCTTGAGCAGCCCGGTGCCCAGCACGATCAGCGTCATCCCGGCGAACACGCTCCACCGCGTCGGGACCGCCATCACGTAGTGGCCGCAGGCGATCACCACACCGCCCCACAGCACGCTGCGCCGGGCCCCCAGCAACCGGTCCGCGACCCAGCCACCGGGCAACGCCATCAGATAGACCATCGCGTTGTACGTGCCGTAGAGCGCGTTCGCGGTCGAGTTGCCCATCCCCTGCCCACCGTCGGCCACCGCGGCGGTCAGGTACAGCACCAGGATGGCCCGCATGCCGTAGAAGCTGAACCGCTCCCACATCTCGGTGAAGAACAGCGTCGACAGGGCCCGGGGATGGCCGAAGAAGGACCGGTCCCCGGACGCCGCGTCGGCAGTCGGCACCCCGCTGGTCATGCGCTACCTCCGAACGGGCTCACCGGTACGAGCGGCCCCCACGGTCACCTCAACGGAAGAAAACAAACCTCGCGAATCACAACGAAACAACTGTAAATCGCCGGGCGGGACCGGTGAGCCCGATCACCCGTCCCCGGAGCCGGCTACCCTCGATATGGCTTCCCGCCCCGTCCCTCCACCCGAGGGCGGGAATCGCGGGCCCGACTCACGTCGTTAGCAAGAACAGACAAGCGTCAACCGAGGGGAAATTCGATCATGGGCGAGCGCATGCTGCGCGGAAGCCGGCTAGGTGCGGTCAGCTACGAATCCGACCGCAACACGGAACTGGCACCCCGCCAGACCCGCGAGTACCTGTGCGCCAAGGGACACCAGTTCGAGGTGCCGTTCGCCGTGGACGCCGAGGTCCCGATGACCTGGGAGTGCAAGTTCGACGGCAGCGTCGCGCGACTGGTCGACGGCAGCGAGCCGGAACAGAAGAAGGCGAAGCCGCCACGCACCCACTGGGACATGCTCCTGGAGCGCCGCTCCGTCGCGGAACTCGAGGACATCCTGGCCGAACGGCTGCAGGAGATCCGGACCCGCCGCGGCCGCGCCTGAACCACCCGCCCCGTCAGGCAGAACAGGGCCCCGTTCCGCACGTCACACGCGGAACGGGGCCCTGGCGTCGTCAACGATCGACGATCTCACCCTCGACCACACCTCCCGACGGACGGCCGTCCGGACCGGCGCCACCACCCGGCGCCAACGGACCAGCCGGCCCCGACGTGGACGTCGGACCCGCCGCCGTCGTCGGCCCTGACCCGGGTGGGGCCGACGACGGCGCACCCGGATACACCCGCACCCGACGCGGCCCGAACATCTGCCCGGCCATCATCGACGACACCCGCCGCTCGGCCCCCCGCTGCACCAGCACCCGCGCCGCCCGCCGCACCGGCGGCACCACCAGCAACACCCCAACCAGGCCACTGACCAGCCCCGGCATCGCCAGCAACAACCCCGCGAACAGACCCACCAGCCCCTCGGTCACCTGCCGACCCGGCGGCTGCCCCGCCTGCGCCGCGTCCCGGAACCCGCGCCACGCCCGCATCCCCTCGCGACGCAGCAGGAACAGTCCCGCCACCGACGCGACCAACACCAGCAGCAGCGCCAGCCCGAACCCGACGGCACGGCCCAGCAGCACGAACACCACGATCTCGACGACCGCGACGAGCAGCATCGCCAACGGTACGTACCTCAGGCGTAGGGGCATCTCACCTCACCAGCGAAACGGGTGACAACGGCCGGCACCCCAAGCATGACACGCCCCCGCCGCCCACCAACCGCTACGGCCACCGCACCTGCCCGCTCGCCGTGCCATTCACCACCCGCCGCACCGCCTGCCGCCGATCCCGCACCGCCCACGTCGTCACCCGCCACAACGCCTCACCGATGATCGTCGGGCTCATCTTGCTGTCCCCGTTCTCCCGCTCCGCGAAGGTGATCGGCACCTCCACCATGCGCAAGCCAGCCCGATGCGCCCGCCAGGCCAACTCCACCTGGAACGAATAGCCATGCGACGACACCGACTCGAAATCGATCTTCTCCAGCGCCGCCACCCGGTAGACCCGGAACCCACCGGTCGCGTCCGAGACCCGCATGCCCAACGCCGCCCGGGTGTACAGATTCCCCACCCGGGACAACACCAGCCGGTGCCACGGCCAGTCCACCACCCGCGCCCCAGGCACCCACCGCGACCCCAGCACCACATCAGCCTCGGCGGCCGCCATCAGCAACCGGGGCAGTTCCTCCGGCGCGTGCGAACCGTCCGCGTCCATCTCCACCACGACGTCGTACCCGTGATCACGAGCCCAGCCGAACCCCGCCACATAGGCCGCCCCGAGCCCCTGCTTACCGGGCCGGTGCAACACATGCACATGATCATCAGCCGCCGCCAGCCGATCCGCCACCGCCCCGGTGCCGTCCGGACTGTTGTCATCGGCGATCAACAACTCGGCCGCCGGCACCGCGGTCCGCACCCGCTGCACGATCCCGCCGACATTGCCCGCCTCGTTGTACGTCGGGACAACGATCAACACCCGGCCCACATCAGCGCGGCCGTCACACCCGAGATCGCTCACCAACTCGCCGGTCCCCCACCTCTGCCGCGTCCCGAGCGCCCACCGGACCCTCCCGCCGACGACGCGCCACGACCGCCGCCGCCAACCCGGCCACAGCAAACGCCACCATGACCGCCTCCGGCCACACCCCCAACCGGGTGGCCACCGTACGACCCTCGTACAGGCGCATATCCCGGACCACCACCGCGGCGGTGAAGAATCCGGTGGCACCATCTACCCGCCCATCGGGGGTAACGAACCCGGACACCCCGACCGTGGAGGCCATCAACGACGCCCGGCCATGCTCCACCGCCCGCACCTGCACCATCTGCAACTGCTGCCGCGCCTCGGCCTCGTTGAACGTCGCGTTGTTCGTCTGCACCACCAGCGCCTGCGCCCCACCGGCGACCGCGTCCCGGACCAGCCCGTCATAGGCCACCTCAAAGCAGATCACGTCACCGATCACCACCTCACCCGTCCGCACCACGCCGACCCGATCCCCGGCAACGAAGTCGGACCGCACCCGGTCCACCTCCTTGCTCACCCGACGGGCGATGTCCCGCAACGGCACATACTCGGCGAACGGCACCGGATGCCGCTTCACGTACAACTGCTCCAGATCCGGACCCGTCCCCGGCCGCCACAACAACCCCACATTGCGCACCCGACCCGCACCCGGCCCGATCAACACCGCACCCACCAGGATCGGCGCCCGGATCGCCGCCGCCGCGGCCGAGATCCGGTCCGCCGCGTCCGGATTACGCAACGGATCGATGTCGCTGGAGTTCTCCGGCCACACCACCAACACCGGCTGCCGCTCCCGACCCGCCGCCACCCGCTCGGCCAACGAGATCGTCTCCCGCACGTGGTTGTCCAGCACCGCCCGGCGCTGATCGTTGAAATCCAGACCCATCCGCGGCACGTTGCCCTGCACGATCGCCACCGTCACCAGCCGCCCCGAGCCCGCCCCGACCGGCACCGCCCACCCGACCACCGACACCCCCACCGCCGCCACCACCAACCCGGCCGAGACCACCCGGCGGCCCGGCCGCGCCGCCGGAGCCGCCCCGGCCGCCAGACCCGCCGCGACCCCCGGCTGCCACAGCCACCACACCGCCGTCACCAACAACCCACCGGCCAGCGCCACCACGAACGTCACAAGCGGCGCACCGCCCACCGCCGCGAACCGTACCGTCGGCGCGTCGCCCTGACTGAACGCCAACCGGCCCCATGGGAAACCCCCGAACGGGGTACGCGACCGCAACGCCTCCTGCGCCACCCACAACACACCCGTCAACACCGGCCACGACCACCGCCACCGGTCCGCCACCCGGCTCGTCACCGCCCCCGCCAACCCCAGCAGCGCCAGGTACCCCGCCTGCAGCGTCGACAGCAGCGCCCACGGCAGCACCCCGATGTCGACATCCGTCCAGCTCAACATCGGGACGAACAGCACCAGACCGGTCACCATGCCCAAACCCGCACCGGCACGCGCCCGCCGCCGATGCACCGCGGCGGCCAACAGCGCCACCCCCAGCGGCGCTACCCACCACCACCCGTACGGCGGAAACGCCACAAGCAACGCGCCGCCGGCCACCACCGCGAACCCCGTCGACAGCCACCACGGCAACGCCCCAGCCGCCCGACCAGCCACGGCAGCCGCAGGCGCCCCGCCCGGCCCGTCCGCCCTACCCACCATCCCAGTCCATCCGTCCGTCACGGCCACCCACCAGCGGGACGACCATCCCGCCGAAGGCTACCGGCCGCACGCCCTCCCCCGTCCTGTGGTGATCACCGCAGCTCCGGCCACAACCGCGACGCCACATCGACCGCCCGGGTCCGCGCCGGCCCGCCGTCCGAGACCGTCCACACCTCCGACAACACGGCGGCACAGAACCCCCAGGCGACAACCCGGTCCCGGTCCATCACCAACCCCTCCGCGAGCTGCTCCACCCGGGCCGGCACCAGATCCAGCAACGCCGGATCCCGATCATCCGGCTCCGGGTTGTACAGCAGCGGACCCACGTCGAAGCCCGGGTCACCGACCACCCCGTGCGGATCGATCGCCAGCCACGGCTCCCGCTCCGCCCGCAACACGTTGTCGTGATGCAGATCGCCGTGCAACACCACGGTCCGCGGCGCCGAATCACACAACTCGTCGAACAACCCGAGCGCCCGCACCACCAACCGCCGCGGCACCGGCCCGTCACCCGGCCACCGACGCAGGTGGTCGACGAAGAACCGGCGGTAGCCGCGCAGCGGCGGCACCGGCGAATCCGGCGGCGGCGGCGCATCCGGCGGCGGCGGCACATGCAACCGCCGCAGCACCGCCACCACCGCCTCCGTCGCCTCGGCATCCCGAGCCGGCACCAACTCCCGCGCCATCGCCCCCGGAGACGCCCGCTCCAGCAACAACGCGCCCCGGTCCAGGTCGGTGGCGAGCAACCGCACCGCACCCCGACCAGCGAAGGCGCGCAGGGCCGCCGCCTCCACCGCCAGATGCTCCTGCCCCGGCACGCCCAGCTTCAACACCACCGGATCACCGTCCGCCGACACCGCCGACACCACCCAGTGAAACGTGAGCCGGAACGTCCCACCCAGCCGCAGTCCCCAGTCCTCGGCCACCGCCGCGCTCAACTCCGGCAGCTCGGCCAACCAACGCCGGCCCTCCTCGCCCCACTCCGCCACCACGTTGCGCGCGAACTCGGAAGACACCGGGACCGTCATTATTCGATCTTCTCAGCACCCGCCCGCCGGCACCGGCCCACGTCCTGCCCACCACCGCCCCGCCCTGCCCCGCCCGAGGATCGATGACGCGGGCCTACCGGCGCACCGAGAACCTCAGGTGCAGCACACGCTCGCCCTGGACCACCAGGTGCGGATCCTCCAGCAGACGCTGACCAGCGAGGCGACCGAAGAACCTCTTGCCCGACCCGAACACCACGGGCACCACGTCCATCGCCACCTCGTCCACCAGACCGGCCCCGAAGATCTGGCCACCCACATCGCCCGCGGTCACGGCGACATCCCGCTTCCCGGCAAGCTTCCGGGCCCGGCTCACCGCGTCGGTCACGTCATCGACGAAGTGGTACGACGCTTCCGGGTGCCAGCCCTCCGGCTTTGGCCGGTGCGACACCACGACCACGTGGTCCCCCGTGGGCGGCTGCCCCTCCCAACCGTTCACCAGGTCGAACAGGTGCCGACCCATGACAATCGCGCCGATGCCGGCCCACATCGTCCGGACGTACTCCGCCGACGCGCGGGAGACCTTGAACCCGTTTCCGGTTCCGGAATGGTCGTACCGCTGGTCCGCGGCCTCGGCGATCGGCGTGTCCCCGTTGAAGTACCACTCGTGCAGGGGCCCGACATCGTCCGCCTCGTCGGCGATGAAGCCGTCGACCGACACCACGTTGTGCATGATCACGCTGCCCACGGTTCTCCTCGAATCTCCTCGTTCGTTGGCCTCCCGACCTTGTCGGACCACGGCTGACCGAGCTTGTAAATAATCAAACAGCGGGCATCGGACCGCTGTCCGGCGGGAACCCCCGCTGCGCCGGGAACCGGCGCCGCAGCGCCAGGTACGCCGTCGGGGTATGACCGGTGAAGTCCTTGAACTCCCTGATGAAATGGGCCTGGTCGAAGTAGCCCGCCGCGTGGGCGAGCCGCGACCAGTCGACCGGACGCCGTGCGTCGACGGACAGGATCAGCCGCGCGAACCGGTAGATCCGCGCCACCCGCTTCGGGGTCACCCCGACGTACGTCCTGAACTGCCCGGCAAGATGAGTGCCGCTCACCCCGGCCTCCTGGGCCAACGTACCGACCGGGACCGCACCGTGGATCGTCTCCAACCTCCCACCGGCGTGCCGCACCAGGTCGAGACCACCCGTGGGAATCTCAGCGAGCCGCGACAGCAACTCCCTCTCCAGCGACCGCAACGCCTCCGAGGCCGAAGCGACGTCGCCGACATCGTCGCGAATCCGGTCCACGGACCGCTGCCAACCGACCCCGACCGGCACCCACCGGTCCCGCAGCTCGGCCGCCGGGATGTCGACGAACGGTGACATCCCCCAAGGCTTGAAGTGCACCCCAACGATCCGCACGCGACTCGGGTACTCGATGAGGACTCGCCGGGTCCATACACCCGTGAACCACCCACCCGTGAACAGTGCCGGCGGCACCGATGGATCGGAATCCCACACCTGGATGGGTTCGCCTAGGTTGACGACCAGGTGCGCCGAGGGCATCGGCGGGACGTTCATGCGGCGATATCGCGGGGGCCCGGCCAGGCAGTAGATGTCGTCGACGAACCGGTCGAGCGGCGGGGCTGGCACCAGGCTGACGTACTCCACCGACTCAGTGTGGTGGACCACGCTGATGGGCGGCACCGGACAGACCGCCGCGCCAGCGGCTGGTAACCGTCACGGGATGGCCGGCCACCGGAGGCGAAAATCGGGGCGCGACCGGCATGGCCGCGCCCCGATGCTCCCAGGCCCCTCCCGGCCGGTGCGACAGGCATGGCCGCGCGACCTTCGGACCGACCGGACGCGAACTGGCTGTCCCCGCCCACCCGTTGTCTACTGGCCGCACGCACCACCCTGTCCCGACACCGGTAACCGCGGCCGGTTCGCGCCGCCCCGCCGACCCCCGCCCGCTGGACCTGGCCGTTGCGGCAGACACCGCTCGGCCAGCGGGCGAAGGGACGAAGCGAACAACAGCCGCTTCCCGTTGTAGGACTCAAAGACGGTACGCGGTGCACCCCGCACGCTGTCAACCCACCCCCGGCCAGTCGTCGCGATCACCTTCGGCGTGTCGGATCGAGGACTTGTGCGAAGCGTCACCACCTCTAAGTCATCCTAGGAAGCTAGGTGGTGGCGGAGTAGCGCCGTGGCCGCTACGGGATGTTCCTCCGCCAGCAGACCACCCGCCGCCAGGACGTAGTCCACGTCCACCGCCGCCCGGGCCGCTCGCGGCACCGGCCAGCCGCCCGAGTGGTCACCGAGCACTGCGGCGAGCACCCCGGTCGCCTCGTCCGTCGCCGCGTGCCGCAGCACCCCACCGGAACCAACCACTAACCGGACGTCCCGCAGGTCGCGGCCGGCCCGCTCCCCCGTCGCCCCGCCCCGGGCGTGCCGGCGCACCGCCACCACCGCCGCCAGCGCCGCGATCCGCGCGTCGACCGCCCGCTCCGCCGCGTCCACCGGCAGGAACCCCGGCTCCGCCGCCCGCGCCTCGGCGCGTACCGCCAACTCCTCGGCCTCCCCGGCGGCGAGCAACCGCTCCTCCGCCGCGGCCCGCACCACCCCCGGTGCGCTCCACCGCATCCCCAGGTCCCCCTCGACCGTGCGGGCCCGCCACAGCGGCCCGGCCACCTCGCGGCCCGGCCCGGTGGCCCGCTCGTCCGGCGTCAGCACCGAGTACACGTCGGTGGTGGCCCCGCCGACGTCCACCACCGCCAGGTCGCCACCCAGCGCGTCGGCCAGCAGCTCCACCCCGGTCAACACCGCGTCCGGGGTGGCCGCCCGGATCAAGCGGGCGAACCGGGTCCCCCGGGACAGCCGCTTACCACCGATCACATGCCGCAGGAACACCTCGCGGATCGCCGCCCGGGCCGAGGCAGGCGCCAGCACCCCGATCCGGGGCAGCACGTTGTCGGCGGGCGTCACCGGGACACCCGCCGCACCCAGCAACCTCGCCAGCTCGTCCCGCGCGTCCACATTGCCGGCCAGCACCACCGGCACCCGCCAGCGCGCCCGCGCCAGGCGGGCCGCGTTGTGCGCCAACACCTCGGCGTCCCCGCCGTCGGTGCCTCCGACCAGCAGCACCACGTCCGGCCGAGCGGCCCGCAGGGCGGTCAGCTCCGCCGCGCCCAGCCGACCGGCGGCGACATGCACCACCCGCGCCCCCGCCGACAACCCGACCCGGCGCCCCGCCTGCGCGGTGACCAGCTCCTCGTAGCCGACCACGGCCAGCCGCAATCCACCCCCGGCCGACGAACAGACGTACCAGGACGCACCCCGCGCCGGCAGCCCGGCGGTGGCCGCGCCGACCGCGGCGTCCAACCCGCGCAGCACGTCCGTGCCGACCGTGGTGGGGGCGGACGCGGCGCCGACCAGCCGGCCGGCCACCAGATCCACCACGGCGACCTTGGTGTACGTCGACCCGACGTCCGCGCAGACCGCCAGGGCCGGCGGCGAGGCCCCCGAACCGGCCGGGACGGAGTCCCCGCGGCGGCCGGCGACGCCACCGGTCGTCGGTTCGGCCCGGCGAGAGCCGGGCCGGGCCTTCGACACCGGCCCCGGACTCACGCCGGAGCGGGAACGACGACCGTGCCGGTCGCGGTGACCGCCACGATCGGCGGATCCAGCACCTCGGCCGCCGACTCGCCCCTGTCGGGCCGGCCCCGGCACACCACCGCGCAACTCAACTCCAGCGTCCGGCTGCGGCTGCCGACCCGCACCACCGAGGCGGTCACCTCCACCACGTCGCCGGCCCGGACCGGGGCGCTGAACCGCACGTCCGAGTAGCCGGCGAACAGCCCCTCGTCACCGTCGGTACGGATGCACACCTCGGTGGCCACGTCACCGAACAAGGCCAACGCGTACGCCCCGTCGACCAGGTTGCCGGCGTAGTGCGCGTGCGAGTACGGCACATACCGCCGGTGCGTCACGGTCAGTCCCAGCCGGGCATCAGTCACGACTTCTCCCTCTTACTGATCAACTCGTGCACCAGATAACTGGCCACCTCGCCGGGGGTGGTGCCGCGCCCGAAGATCCGGTCCACGCCCAGCTCGGCGGCCATCGACTCGTCGAACCGCGGACCGCCGACGATCAGCAGCGGACGTCGCCCGGCCGGAAGCGCCTCCCGGAACGCCGCCGACATCTCCCGGGTGTTGTGCAGGTGCGCGTCCCGCTGCGTGACCACCTGGGACACCAGCACCGCGTCAGCCTTCGCCGCCCGGGCCGCCTCGACCAGCTCCGGCACGCTCACCTGGGCGCCCAGGTTGGTCACCGACAGCTCCCGGTAGTACTCCAGACCCTTCTCCCCGGCGATGCCCTTCACGTTGAGGATCGCGTCGATGCCGACCGTGTGCGCGTCCGTGCCGATGCACGCCCCCACCACCGCCAGTTTGCGCCGCAGCCGCCGCTTGACCAGGGCGTTGACCTCCTTGGCGGACAGCAGCGGGAAGTCCCGCTCGACCACCTGCACGGCCGAGACGTCCACCAGGTGCCGCACCCGGCCGTAGACGACGAAGAAGGTGAACCCGTCGCCGATCGGCTTGGCGTGCACCAGCAGCGCCGGGTCCATCCCCATCTTCGCGGCCAGTTGCAGCGCCGCCCCCTCGGCCCGCTTGTCGTGCGGGACCGGCAGGGTGAACGACACTTGCACCATCCCGTCGCCGGTGGTGTCCCCGTACGGCCGGACGATCGTCTTCCCGGCCGCCGCGTTCCCGACGATGCTGGTCACGAGCGGTCCCCTTCCAGGATCTCGGTGGCCGGGTTGTAGTAGCCCGGCTCGTGCGCGGCCACCCCGGCCAGGCCCTTCCCCCGGTCCGCCGGCCGCTTCATGATCCCGAACGTGCCATCGGCGATGGCGGTGAGCAACGAGTCGTCGACGATCTTCTCCAGCAACTCCACGGCCTCGGCGAGGACCTGGTGCGCGCGGCGCTGGATGAACCCGCCGGGTGCCGGCACGAAGTCCTCGTGCAGCCCGCCGGCGGCGCCCAACACGTACCGGACGTTCTGCAGGGCGATGTCCCGGTCCGACAGCCACGGTGTCACCACCGCCTCGGTCATCATGCCGACCAGCAGGATGTCCTGGCCCGTCATGGTGCCCGCCAGGTTGAAGAAGCCGTCCAGCAGGTTGCCCCGGAACACGTCCCCGGTCATGTGCTTGGTCGGCGGCATCCACTTCAGCGGCGCGTCCGGGAACAGCTCCCGGGCCAGCAGCGCGTGCGCCAGCTCCAGCCGGAACGACTCCGGCACATCCGGGTTGATCTCGAACGCGTGGCCCAGCCCCAACTGCGGGTCGGCCAGTCCCGCCTCGTGCGCGAAGTACTCGTTGAGCAGCTGCGACACCGTCACCGTGTGCGCCTCGTCCACCGCGTCGGCGGTGGTCAGGTAGTTGTCCTCACCGGTGTTGATGATGATCCCGGCACGGGCGTGCACCTGCCGGGAGAACCGCTGGTCGACGAACGTGCGGACCGGGTTGATGTCGCGGAACAGGATGCCGTACATCGAGTCGTTGAGCATCATGTCCAGCCGCTCCAGCCCAGCCAGGGTCGCCATCTCCGGCATGCACAGCCCGCTGGCGTAGTTGGTCAGCCGGATGTAACGGCCCAGCTCCTTCGACGTCTCATCCAGCGCCGCCCGCATCAGCCGGAAGTTCTCCTGGGTGGCGTACGTGCCGGCGAACCCCTCCCGGGTCGCCCCCTCCGGCACGTAGTCCAGCAGGGACTGCCCGGTCGACCGGATCACCGCGATCACGTCCGCGCCCGCCCGGGCCGCCGCCTGCGCCTGCGGGATGTCCTCGTGGATGTCCCCGGTCGCCACGATCAGGTAGATCCACGGCCGCCGCTCCGGATCCCCGTACTTCTTGATCAGGCGGTCCCGCTCGACCCGGCGGCGGTCGATCGCCCGGATCCCGGCGCCGACGGCCCGGCGGGCGGCCCGACGCGCCGCCGTGGCGGCCTTGCGCTCCGGCACGGCGAACCGCACCGACCCGGCCGCCGCCTTCTGCGCCAGCAGCGTCACGTCGCTGATCTCCTCGCGCGCGAGGGCGTCGAACACCGGCAGCGCCACCCCGTGGCCCAACCCCACGTCCGCCACCACCGCGTCGACCAGGCGGTTGACCCACGGGATGCCCTCCGGGTCGGCGCCGGCCACCCCGGCCAGGCGAAGCACCGCCCGCTCCACCGACACCGTGGTGTGCCCCCGGGCCAGGTCCACCACCGGCCGACCGGCCCGCGCCGCCAGTTCCCGGGCCCGGGCCACCACCCGTTGATCCAGGTCCAGCTTCGTCACGGCGTTCCCTCCTCGTAGATCACCTGGCCGCGCAGCACGGTACGCCGGCACACCGGCAACGGCGTCGGGTCGTCCGGGCCCCACACCTGCGGATCCTCGGCCAGCAGCACCGGCAGCCCGCGCCGCGCCCCCGCCGGCGTCGACCACACCGCGAACGTCGCGGCCGCGCCCCGGGCCAGCACACCCTCCGCGGCCGACCCGCGCGGCGGCGCCGGCAACGCCGACCAGCCACCCCGGGCGTGCGCCGCGAACGCGGCCCGGACGCTCATCCGCTGGGCCGGATTGCGGTGTGCCGCCGCCGCCCGCACCGAACCCCACGGATCCAGCGGGGTCACCGGCGAGTCCGAACCGAACGCCAGCGTCACCCCGGTGCCGTGCATCGACCCCATCGGGTTCGACTCCAGCGCCCGGGCCACCCCCAGCCGGGTGGCGTACATGCCCTGCTCGCCGCCCCACAACCGGTCGAACGCCGGCTGCATGCTCGCCACGATCCCGTACTCCACGAAACCGGCGATCAGTCGCTTGTCCATCAGTTCGGCGTGCTCCACCCGGTGCCGCCCCGCCCGCAGCCGGTCCACGCCCAGCGTGCCGGCGGCCGCAGTGAACCCGGCCACCACCGTCGACAGGGCCGCGTCGCCGATCGCGTGGAAGCCGCCCTGCACGCCGTGCTCGGCACAGTCCAGCAGGTGGTCCCGCACCTGCTCGGCGGTCAGGTAGCCGTGCCCCCGGCCGTGCTCGCCGTCGAGGTAGTCCGCCGAGAGGTGCGCCGTCCGGGACCCCAGGGCGCCGTCGGCGTACAGGTCCCCACCGGCACCCACCGCGCCCAGGTCCCTGGCCTTCGCCGCGCCCAGCAGCTCACCCCAGTAGCCGTACACCTCCGGCAGGCCGGCACCGGAGAGCGCCAGCACGCCGGTGAAGTCGGACTCGTCCGAGGTGCCCGGACCGCCGCACTCGTGTACGGCCGCGATGCCCAGCGCGGCGGCCCGACGGAGCGCCGCCCGCTGCGCCCGGGTCCGCTGCCCGGCGGTGATCGACGCGAACGCCGCCGCCCGCACCACGTGGTGCGCGTCCCGGCGCACCCAGCCCGACTCGTCGTACCCCTGCGTCGACCTGATCTCCGGCGCGGCGGCCAGCATCGCCGACGACACAAGCGCCGAGTGGATCGACGCCTGGGACAGGTACACCCGCCGGCCGCCCGCCGCCCGGTCCAGCTCGGCCGCGCCCGGCAGCTGCGGGACCGGCCAGGACGATTCGTCCCAGCCGTGCCCGAGCAGCACCGCGTCCGCCGGCAGGCCCGCCGCGAAACCGGCCACCCGGTCCAGGACCTCGGTCGCCGAGCGGGCGGCCGACAGGTCCAGCCCGGACAGCGCGAGCCCGGTGTCGGTGCAGTGCACGTGCGCGTCGACGAACGCCGGGGTGACAAGCGCGCCGGCCAGGTCCACCACCCGGTCGGCGACCGGCGCGTCGGCGTCGGTCCCCAGCCACTCGATCAGCCCGTCGCGCACCAGCAGCGCTGTCGCCGTCGGGTCCGCCGGGCAGTGCAGGTGTCCACCGCGGTACAGCGTCGATGGCGGCCGGGCCGTCGAGGGGTTCGTCGTCATGGGCTCAGTCTGCCGCGAGCCGCGCCTCGAACAACGCACGCACCCCGGGAACCTCCCGCAGCAGCCCGACCGCCAGGTCGGCGTGACCCGGCAGGTAGCCGTTGCCGACAAGCATCGTCACATCGGCGGCCAGCCCCTCCGCGCCCAGCGCCGCCGCCGCGAAGCTCGTCGCCATGGAGAAGAAGATCACCGTACCGCCGTCCGCGGTGGCCAGGATCGCGCCGTGCTCGCAGCCCGGCACGTCGACGCAGACCACTGTCACGTCCGCGGGCGCACCCAACGCGCCGGTCACCGCCGCCGACAGCGCCACCGGATCGCGGGCGTCGGCCAGCACCACCTCGTCGGCCAGGTCCGCCGCGACCAGCCGGTCCCGCTCCGCCGGCACCGGCACCACCCCGACAGTACGGGTGGCACCCGCGCGCCGGGCCGCCGCGAGGGCCAGCGACCCGCTCTTGCCGGCGCCTCCGATCACCGCCACCGACACGTCGTGCCCGCCCCGTCCGGGCTGCCCGGACGCGGACCGCCCATCCATCCGGTGGCGTTCCACCACCCGGGCGGTCAGCGCCGGCGCGCCGCACACATCCAGCACCGCGAGGCTCAGCTGCGGATCCAGGTCCTCGGGCAGCACCGCCGCGATGGAGCGGGCGAACAGGATCGCGTGCCCGGCGCAGGGCACCTGCTCGCCGCGGCCGTCCCAGCCGGCCAGGCCGTCGGTCACCGCGAGCGGGGTGAGGGTCAGCGACACCAGGGTGGCCACCCGATCGCCCGGCTTCAGCCCGAGCGGGGAGTCCGGTCCCACCTCGTCCACCGTGCCGATCAGCATGCCACCGGAGCCGGTGACCGGATTGTGCATCTTGCCGCGACTGCTGATGATCCCCAGCACCTCGGCGCGCACCGCCGCACCGTCCCCGCCGTGCTTGCCGGCCAACTGGCGGAAGCTCGCCGCGTCCAGGTTCAGCCGCTCCACCCGTACCCGGACCTCGTCCGGTCCGATCTCCGGCGACGCGTCCAGGCGGGTGGCCGCCTGCGGCAGCACTCCGGTCGGTTCGAGGACGCGGTGCAACCCCACCGGTGACGTCATGCGGACCTCCCTCAACCCCTCGCACCTCGTGACGCGGTATGGCACACACGGCACAGCACGGCGCCGCACGACACGGCGCCACAGGAAAACTTACGGCAGAATAGTTTCTAGTCCGAATATTTTCCAGTAGCCTGCGAGGCTTGGCCGCCACCGACGAGGAGGAAGACGTGACCCAGACGGAACCGAGGACCGCCCTCCCCCCGACGCCGGGCCAGCCCGTTCCGGCCGCCCGCGCCAACGAGGCGGCACCCGCCGCCGCGCACCTCACCGAGGCGCCGGACGGGCGCACCACCCTCGCCGGCGGACAGCCGTACGTGTACCGGCGCCGCCCTCTCGTCGAGCCCGACTGGACCCGCTTCCCCGGCTGGCGCGACGTCACCCGGGAGCAGTGGGAATCCGCCCAGTGGCAGCGGGTCAACTGCGTCAAAAACGCCAAGCAACTGCGCCGGGTGCTCGGCGACCTGGTCGACGAGACGTTCTACGCCGACCTCGCCGAGGACCAGGCCGCGCTGGCCACCATGTCCATGCTCGTGCCGCCGCAGATGGTCAACACGATGGTCCCCGACGCGCCGACGAGCACCGAGGCGTTCTACGCCGACCCGATCCGGCGCTACATGATCCCGGTCGCCTCCGACCGGCGTACCGACTGGCCGTCGCACCCCAACGCCAGCCGCGACTCCCTGCACGAACACGACATGTGGGTGGCCGAGGGGCTGACCCACCGCTACCCGACCAAGGTGCTCGCCGAACTGCTGTCCACCTGCCCCCAGTACTGCGGGCACTGCACCCGGATGGACCTCGTCGGCAACTCCACCCCGGCGGTCGACAAGCTCAAGCTGACCCTCAAGCCGGTGGACCGGTACGACGCCCACGTCGCGTACCTCAAGGCGCACCCGGGCGTACGGGACGTGGTGGTCTCCGGCGGCGACGTGGCCAACATCCCGTGGCGCAACCTCGAGTCGTACCTCATGCGGCTGCTGGAGATCGAGACCATCCGCGACATCCGGCTGGCCACCAAGGCCCTGATGGGCCTGCCCCAGCACTGGTTGCAGCCCGATGTGGTGGAGGGCCTGGAACGGGTCGCCCGCACCGCCGCCCGGCGGGGGGTCAACCTGGCCATCCACACCCACGTGAACCACGCGCAGTCGCTCACCCCGCTGGTGGCGCGGGCGGCGCAGACCGCCCTCGAGGTCGGGGTCCGGGACGTCCGCAACCAGGGCGTGCTGATGCGCGGCGTCAACGCGACCGCGCCGGACCTGCTCGACCTCTGTTTCGGGTTGCAGGGCGAGACGGGCATCCTGCCGTACTACTTCTACATGTGCGACATGATCCCGAACGCGGAGCACTGGCGGGTGCCGGTGTGGCACGCCCAGCAGCTCCAGCACGACATGATGGGCTACCTGCCCGGCTACGCCACCCCACGGATCGTCTGCGACGTGCCGTTCGTCGGCAAGCGGTGGGTGCACATGGTGACCGAGTACGACCGGGAGCGCGGCATCTCGTACTGGACGAAGAACTACCGCACCTCGATCGAGGCCGCCGACGGCGAGGCGCTCAGCCGGCACTACGCCTACTACGACCCGATCGACACCCTGCCCGAGGCCGGCCAGCGTTGGTGGGCTGAGCAGGCGAACGCCTGACCCGGACACGCGGCGGGGCCCGGACCAGATCTGGTCCGGGCCCCGCCGCGTACGGTGGCGTCAGCCCTTGAAGGCGTCCCGCACGTCCCGGCCGGCGTCCTTGACGTGCTCACCGGCCTGCTTGGTGTTCGCCTCGGTGCGATCGGTGGCACCCTCGGCTTCCAGCCGCTCGTTGTCGGTCGCGGCGCCGGTCTTCTCCTTGCCCTTGCCCAGCATCTCCTGGGCCTTGTTCGAGACCTTGTCGGCGAAGCTCATCGTCGCGCTCCTTCGGTGTCCGCATCCTCGGGTGGTACCGGTGGAATGCCCGGCCTCCGCCGCGTGGAAACGTGGCCGTCGTTCCCGTGAGGATTGGCACATGCCTCACGCATCCTAGGATGCTAGCGTGCTGGATGGCCTTGGGGGGCGGCGGTGCGCCGAACGGCGGCGCCTCCGACAAGCCGATCCGGCGCGGCTACCTGGCCCCGCCGGCCGGCGGGAGCGGGCCCCGGAACATCCGCCCGGTGGTTGACTGGGCCGATGGGCGAGATCATCCTGGTGCGGCACGGCCAGACCGAGTGGAGCGCGGCGCACAAGCACACCTCGTACACCGATCTGGAGTTGACGCCCGAGGGCGAGCGGCAGGCCCACGCGCTCGCCGCCGACCTCGCCGGCCGCCTCTTCGCCGCCGTACTGTGCAGCCCGCGCCGCCGAGCCCGGCAGACCGCACGGCTGGCCGGCCTCGCCGTCACCGCCATCGACGACGACCTCGCCGAATGGGACTACGGGCGGTACGAGGGCCGAACCACCGCCGAGATCCGCCACGAGCGCCCCGGCTGGGACCTGTGGACCGACGGCTGCCCGGACGGGGAACGCCCCGACCAGGTGGCCGCCCGGCTGGACCGGGTGATCGACCGCGTCACCGGGCTGCTCGACTCCGGGGACGTCGCGCTGGTGGCGCACGGCCACAGCCTACGGGTGGCGGCGGCACGCTGGATCGGGTTGCCCGCCGCCGGTGGCGGCCGGTTGCGGTTGGACACCGGCACGCTCTCCAGCCTCGGGTACGAGCGGGAGCGGCGGGTGGTGCTGCGCTGGAACGCGCCGGTGAAGCCGCTCTGAAACGGCACCCTGCTCCCCTGGTGACGGCAGGTTGGCTCGTTGTGGTCATCGTCCGAATGAGGGAGAGCTGTGGTCGCCAGGCGAGAACTACTGAGGGGTACGGCAGCGGTGGGCGTGTCGGCGGTGACCGGTGGCGCACTGGCCGGCGGGCCGGCGGCCCCGGCGTCGGCCGGCGGGGAAAGGCGTCAGACCTGGCGGATGGGGCTGTCCCGGCTGCACGACGCCATGGCGGCCCGCGTCGCGCAGGGCAAACTGGTCGGGATCGTCTACCTCGTTGCCCACCGCAACATGGTGCACGTGGGCACCATCGGCACCCGGACGCTGCACGGTCCCGAGCCGATGCGGCGCGGTACGCCGTTCCGGATCGCCTCCATGACGAAGCCGATCATCGCGTCGGCGGCAATGATGCTGGTGGAGGACGGCAGGCTCGCGCTGCACGAGCCGGTCGACCGGTTGCTTCCCGAACTGGCCGATCGACGGGTGCTCAAGCGCGTCGACGGGCCGCTCGACCAGACCGTTCCCGCGGCGCGCCCGATCACCGTCGAGGACCTCCTGACGTTCCGGGCGGGCCACGGCATCATCTTCGAGCCGAGCTTCCAGCCGCCGTACCCGGTGATCGAGGCCGCGAACAACCTGCGGCTGGCGTTGGCGGAGCCGGACCCGCGCACCCCACACGAACCGGACGAATGGATCCGGCGCTTCGGCAGCCTGCCGCTGATGTACCAGCCCCACGAACGCTGGCAGTACAACACCGGCTCGCTCGTGCTCGGTGTGCTGATCGCCCGAGCCTCGGGTCGACCGCTGGAAGACTTCCTGCGTGAGCGGGTGTTCCGGCCGCTGGGCATGCGACGCACGGGTTTCTCCCTGCCGGCCGCCGACGCACTCCGGATGCCCGGCCTCTACGCGGCGGACCCGCGGACCGGCGGGCTGCGGCAGCAGCCGTTCTCACTGCCCCAGGAGTGGACCCGACCGCCCGCATTCCCGTCCGGCGCCGCCGGGCTGGCTTCCACCGTCGACGACTACCTGGCGTTCAGCCGGATGCTGCTCCACCGGGGAACCCACCACGGCCGACGCCTGCTGTCGGCGGAATCGGCGCGGCTGCTGACGACCAACCATCTGACGCCCTGGCAGCTCGCCAGCGCCGGGCCGTTCCCGCTCACCGGACGCGGTTGGGGCTACGGCATGGGTGTCAGCGTCGTGCCGGACGCCATTTCGGAGCCGGGCCGGTACGGCTGGGAGGGTGGTTACGGCACCTCCTGGTTCACCGACCCGAACCGGGAGCTGACCGCGATCGCGCTGACGCAAACCGTCGACTTCCTCTTCGACGGTGGGTCCGAGGAGTTCCAACGGCTGGCGGCCGCCACCGTCCGGCGTTGACGGAACGACATGCCGGCGGGGTGGGGGTCAGGCCGGGCCTTCGATCCGGGTCCGCCCGGCCCCGCGCTGGCCGGTCGGTCCTCGCCCAGCCTGTGTCACACCCCTAGTCGTCGACCACCGGGCGGTCCTGCTTGGTGGGCCGGAGCCGGGGCGGGCGGCCCTCGTACGGCGTGGACAGCACCACCGTGGTCCGGGTCGTGACATTCGCCGCGGTACGGATCTCCTGGAGCACCCGTTCCAGGTCTCCCGGTCCGGCCACCCGGATCACCAACAGGTAGAAGTCGTCCCCCGCCACCGAGTAGCAGGACTCGATCTCCGACAGGTGCGCGAGCCGCTCGGGCGCGTCGTCGGGTTGGGAGGGCTCGAACGGGCGGATCGCCACGAACGCCGTCAGGGCCAGGCCCACCGCCTCGTACCGGATCCGGGCGGCGTAGCCGCTGATCACACCGCGCTGCTCGAGCCGGCGGACCCGCTGGTGCACGGCGGAGACGGACAGCCCCACCCTTTCCGCGAGGTCCGTGTAGGACAGCCGCCCGTCGGCGGTCAACGCGGCGACGATGGCGCGGTCGGTGTCTTCCACGCGGACGAACCCTACCGGCGAAAGTGCCCGCGCGGGACACGGAAAACGCCGGGAGGCCGCCAACCCCCTCCCCGTCGATCTAGGGCGAATGGTCGTAGGTCGATCTCCGATCGCGACCATCTGCCCTAGATCGACGGAGAGGGGTCCAGGGCGTCCTCGTACACGCCGACCTTGTAGCTGATCAGGTCCAGGCACCTGTGCAGCTGGTCCATCTGGTGCTCGACCCGCCGCCGGTGCTCGCGCAGCAGGGCCAGCCGCTCCGCCTCGTTGCCCCTACCGGCGCGGACAAGTTCGGTGTAGCGCCGGATCTCCGGCACCGGCATCCCGGAGGCGCGCAGCACCATGCAGACGGTCAGCCAGTCGACGTCGGACTCCCGGTAGAGCCGCCGGCCACCAGAGTCCCGGCGGATCGGCTCGGCCAGGATGCCCTCCCGCTCGTAGAACCGAAGCGCGTGCACACTGAGCCCGGTGCGCTCGGCCACCTCGCCGATGCTCAGCGGCGCCGTCGTCTCGGACATGGAGGTCAGCCTACGGGTTGACCTAGAGCGGACTCTAGCTCCTAGGGTTTCGGACCACGGGCGGCCCGGAGCGGGTCACCGCACGGATACCAGCACCACGACCACCAGAGGGAGAGCACCGCATGCGTTACCGCGTCCTCGGCCGCACCGGCATCGAGGTGAGCGTCCACTGTCTCGGCACCATGATGTTCGGCTCGGTGGGCAACGACGACCACGACGACTGTGTACGGATCATCCACGCCGCCCTGGACCGCGGCGTCAACTTCGTCGACACGGCGGACATGTACTCGGACGGCGAGTCCGAGGAGATCGTCGGCAAGGCGCTGCGGGGCCGCCGGGACGATGTGGTGCTCGCCACCAAGGTGCACTTCCCGATGGGCGAGGGCCGCAACCGGGGCGGCAACTCGCGGCGCTGGATCGTCCACGAGGTCGAGGAGAGCCTGCGCCGGTTGGGCACCGACTGGATCGACCTCTACCAGGTGCACCGGCCGGACCACACCACCGACATCGAGGAGACGCTGTCGGCGCTTACCGATCTGGTCCACCAGGGCAAGATCCGCGCGTTCGGCTGCTCGTCGTTCCCGCCCAGCCAGATCGTCGAGGCGTACCACGTCGCGGAGCGTCGCGGGCTGCACCGGTTCCGCACCGAGCAGCCGCCGTACTCGCTGCTCGCCCGGGGCATCGAGGCCGAACTGCTGCCGGTCGCCCAGGCGTACGGGATGGGGGTGTTGACGTGGAGCCCGCTCGCCTGGGGCTTCCTGACCGGCCGGTACCGCAAGGGGCAGCCGGTGGACCTGACCAGCGGCCGGCCGGCGCTGAACCCGGGCCGGTTCGACCCGTCGCGGGAGGAGAACGTCCGCAAGCTGGACGCGGTGGAGCGGTACGTGGCGCTGGCCGACGACATCGGCTGCACGCTGCCGGAACTGGCGATGGCGTTCCCGGTGGCCCATCCCGCGGTCACCTCCGTGATCATCGGACCGCGCACCATGGACCAGCTCGACGCCGCGCTGAAGGGAGCCGCGCTCACCCTGGATGACGCCGTGCTGGACCGGATCGACGAGATCGTCCCGCCGGGCGAGGATCTGTACGCGGCCGACGGCGCCTGGCGCCCGCCTGCGCTGGCCGACCCGACCCTGCGCCGCCGCCCACCCCATCTCCGTTGATCTAGGGCAGATGGTCGCGCGTCGATCTCTAAACGCGACCATCTGCCCTAGATCGGCGCTGGGGGGAGAGTGCGGGGCGGGTGGGGGAGGTTGTGGCGGAGCGCGCCGGCCAGGTCGCGGAGCCGTTCGGCCAGCGTGTAGTCCTGCCGGGCGACGCCCTCCGCGATCGCCCGCTCCAGGTCGTGGTCGCAGGACATCAGCAGCGTGTCGAAGTCCCGCCGGACGGGTTCGGCGAGGTCGTAGCCGAACCCGCGGTGCAGCCGGGGGAACCACGGCTTGAACAACCGGGCGCGGTCGTGCAGGCCGGTCGAGTAGGACAACCCGTTCTTCGGCCGGCGCCGGATGTAGTCCGGCAGGACGTCGGCGAACGCCTCGCGGAGCAGCCACTTCTCCTCGTCACCCCGGGTCTTCAGCTCGACCGGGATGCGCATCGCCAGCTCCACCACGGACGGGTCGAGGAACGGCACCCGGGCCTCGACGCCCTGCCCCATGCTCACCCGGTCGACCCGCTGCAACTCGGTGCGGCCCAGGTTGCGCAGCTTGTGCAGGAACAGACCCCGCGCTCGTTCCGGCCCGACCTCGTGATACATGGGATAGCCGCCGAACAGCTCGTCCGACCCGTCGCCGGTGAGCACGACCTTCACGCCGCACTCCCGGACCCGGCGGAACAGCGGCACCGAGACGATCGCGTTGATGATGTCGCCGTACTCGGTCAGCTCGCCCATCCGCACGGCCTCCCGCACGTCGGTGAGCCGGATGTCGCGCGGTCGCAGCTCGACGACCTCGTGCGGCACGCCGAGGTCGGCGGTGAGTTGCCGGGCGTACGCGAGGTCCGCGCTGCCCGGAGCGCCGATCGTGAAGGCGACGCAGTTCGGATGCGACTCGCGCACGGTGAGCAGGGTGAGCGAGCTGTCCAGCCCGCCGGAGAGCACCACGCCGACGGTGAGGTCGGTCTCCACCCGCATCCGGATGCTCTCCTGCACCACCATCCGGACCAGCTTCACCGCCTCGTCCGGATCGGTCACCGGCGGCTGGTCCCGGCCCAACCGGCGCAGGTCGAGGTACGGCGACAGGTGTGGCCAGGCCGACTCGCCCGCCCAGCCGTGGTGGCCGGGTGGCACCTCGCTTACCGGTTCGCCGACCGGCACCAGCGCCTTGATCTCGGAGGCCAGGTGCAGCCGGCCCTCCCGGCGGGACCAGTACAGCGGCTTCACGCCCAGCGGGTCCCGGGCGAGGTAGACCCGGCGGGTGGTCCGGTCCACCACGGCGAACGCGTACTCGCCCTGCAACCGGTCGACCACCTCCTCGCCCCACTCCAGGAACGCGGCCAACACCACCTCGGTGTCCCCGCCGGTGCGGAACCGGTGCCCGCACGCGGTCAGCTCCGCCCGGAGTTGCCGGTGGTTGAAGACCTCGCCGTTGTAGCAGAGCAACCATCGACCGTCGGCCGACAGCCATGGTTGGACGGCGTGCTCGGGATCCACGATCCGCAGCCGGCGGGTGCCGGCGAGCAGGCCGTCATCGGCCAGCGTCTCGGTGACCTCGCCACGCGGCTCCAGGGTGTCCATCATGGACGCGAACAGGGCGGGATCGGCGCCCGTGCCGACAATGAGGGCGATGCCGCACACGACTCAGCCCGCCACGGTCGCGTACTCGCGGGTCAGCGGGCCGACCGCCGCCGGGCCGACGCAGACGTGCCATGCCTGCCCCTCGTCGATGACGTTGATGTCGCCGGCGCGCTGGCGTTCCAGCAGCAGCATCGACAGCGCGGTGTCGGCGCCGGTGCGTCGGTACCAGGCCATCTCCACGTCGACCGCGTAGCCGCTGCAGTGCGAGCTGGGCAGCAGCGCGGTGTAGCCGAGGGTACGCAGGTGCAGTTGGTGCTGGAGGCTGCGGACCAGGCTGGTCACCCAGAGCGGATCCGCGGACCGGGGCGCCCGGGCGGCGAAGTCGTCGGCCAGCTGGTTCAGCAGGGCAATCATCGCCGGTCGGGCCTGGGCGAAGCGCAGCCCCGCGGTCCGCGGCTGCCGATCCGGCAGGAGCCGGCGGCCGACCGACCGGACGGCACGACCGGCGAGGCCGTCGGCCTGCCGACGATAGCGGAAGCGGAGCAGTCCCCGGCGGCGCAGCGGGTCGAGGTCGACCAGGTCCGGCGCGCGGCGCACGTCGATATCGGTGAGGTATGGCGGCACGTCACCCCACCACAGCACGTCGATCCGGGACAGCAGGAAGATCCGTACCATCGCCAGCAGGTCGGTTGCGGAACTGCGCGCGTTCGGCCGGTAGTCGGCGATCTCGCGGAGCAGCCGGTCGACCGCGTCGTCGGGACCGTCCGGGGTGGCCCGCAGCACCGCGCGCAGTTCGGGATCGGTCGCCCGGGCCGCCACCAACGCCGCGGCCCGCCGGTGGTCGCCGTGCGCGGCGACCCGGCCGAGTTCGGCGAGCAGGTCCGCCACCGCGTCACGGTAGCGGCGCAGATCGACCTCGGGGGGGAGGGTGGTCGACACCGCGGCCGAGCCGCGGGCGGGCGGGCGGAATCCAACACCTTGACCAGGCGTACGCATGGGCAAAGCTCCTTCACCGTCACGGGCGCTGCGCCGGATGCTCATCCCGACCCGCTCGGCCCCGAGCAGGTCTCATGATTCGGACGTTAACCGCCATCAGTGAGGAAGATTCTTCTTCACCTCGATGTCACCCGAACGGGGCACTTCGCCCGTCGACCGTGTGGGCGAGGGCCAGGAGCCTGACGAAATGCCTGGTCAGGCAGGTGGACGGCGCTGGTCCACGATCCGGCGCATCTTGCCGAGCGACCGCTCCACCCCGTCCGGCTCGATGACCCGCACGTCGACGCTCACCCCGATGGTGTTCTTGACCGCCTCGGCGAGCGCCGCCCCGGCCCGCTCCCCCGCCCCGCGGTCCGCGCCGGCGCGGCGTTCCACCCGGACGGTCAGCGCGTCCAGCCGACCGTCGCGGGTCAGCACGCACTGGAAGTGCGGGGACAACGCGGGGGTACGCAGGATCAGTTCCTCGATCTGGGTCGGGAAGAGGTTCACGCCGCGCAGGATGATCATGTCGTCGGTGCGCCCAGTGATCTTCTCGATCCGGCGCATCGGCCGAGCGGTGCCGGGCAGCAGCCGGGTGAGATCACCGGTGCGGTAACGGACCAGCGGCATAGCCTGTTTCGTCAACGAGGTGAAGACCAGCTCACCGTGTTCCCCGTCGGGAAGCACCGCGCCGGTGGCCGGGTCGACGATCTCCGGGTAGAAGTGGTCCTCCCAGACGTGCGGCCCGTCCTTCGTCTCCACGCACTCGCTGGCCACCCCGGGCCCCATCACCTCGGACAGGCCGTAGATGTCCAGGGCGTGCAGGCCCGCCCGCTGTTCGATCTCGGCGCGCATGTCCTCGGTCCACGGCTCGGCGCCGAAGATGCCGACCCGCAGCGAGGTCGACCGGGGTCGACGCCCTGGCGTTCCATCTCGTCGACGATGGCCAGGAAATAGGTCGGCGTCACCATGATGAGGTCCGGCTCGAAGTCGCGGATCAGCGTCACCTGCCGTTCGGTCATCCCGCCGGAGACCGGGATGACCGTGCAGCCCAGTTCCTCGGCGCCGTAGTGGGCACCCAGACCGCCGGTGAACAGACCGTACCCGTACGCGACGTGCACCCGGTCGCCCGCCCGGCCGCCGGCCGCGCGGATCGACCTGGCCACCAGCCGGGCCCAGGTCGTCAGGTCGTCCGCGGTGTAGCCGACGACGGTGGGCCGCCCGGTCGTCCCGGAGGAGGCGTGCAACCGCGCCACCCGCTCCCGGGGCACGGCGAACATGCCGAACGGGTAGTTGTCTCGCAGATCGCTCTTGCCGGTGAACGGGAGGCCGGCGAGGTCGGCGGGCTCCCGGAGGTCGTCCGGGCGCGCGCCGGCCGCGTCGAACGCGCTCCGGTAGTGCGGCACGTTGTCGTAGACGTGCCGCATCGACAAGCGCAGCCGCTCGACCTGCACCGCGCGCAGCTCGTCCACGGAGGCCCGCTCGATGGGCTCCAGCTCATCCGGTCGTGGTCCGCTCTCCCGCACGCTCGTCCTCCCGTCGGCTGGTTGACCCCGCGTCGGCTTCGCCGCCGAGCCTGCCACGGCGGCCGGGCGTCGGCCACCGGGCCGGAACCGCCGCCCACAGCACCGTCGCGAGCCACGCCATGCCGGCGCCGACCAGCACACCGTGCCCGATGCGGACCGGCGCGGCTGTGTAGAACTGCGGGACCCACAAAACGAACCCGGCCGCGAACGGCACCCCGGCGAGGCGCGGCAGGACGCCGGAGCGCCAGACCGCGACGGCGGTCAACACCGCCGCGACACCGAGCGCCAGTAGGCCGATCAGGAAGGTAGCGGCGGCCGCCGGCTGGAACCGCACGGCCTCCACGAGTCCGAGCAGGTCGGTCGGGCCGTCGCCGCCGACCTCGGCGGCGATAGCGTGCAGACCGAAGTCCTCGGCGCCGTAGTAGGGCAGGGTCAGACCGGTCCCGAGCAGGCCCACCGCGACCGCAGCGAAGGCGACCGGCTCGGCGCGGGTGGCCGCCAGCAGGTCGCGGACCGCGAGCAGACCCAGCGGGACGAGGAGGAACCCGATCATGGCGAACAGGTGCGACGCCACCCAGGCCGGGGACGCCATGGCGGCGGCGGCACCGGCCGCCGTGAACTCGTCGGTCCACGGCCGGACGGCGGGATAGAGGACGAACAGGGCGGCGGCGATGGCGAGGGCGGCGGCGCCGAGGCGCGGCCGCGCGGGGGCTCCGGACATGGGGTTCCTCCAGACCTGCGGCTACTGTCACTAGCTGTTTAGCTAATGACACTAGCCCACCGGTCAAGGCCCCCGTCGACCCGCGCGGCGCCGGCACCCACCTCCAGGTCCAGCACGCTCCCGCACGACGGTCGACGCCACCATCCGGCTCCGACCCCGCCGCCCGATTCGTCCGGCGCCCACAAACCGGTACGACATACCCGTCCATCCCCACTCGTCCATGTCGCCTTGATCTCGCGAGGTGCCGGTAAGGATTCTTCGTCGACGAAAAGCGGCACCCAGGGTCCCTTCCTTGCCGACAATCGGGGAATGTGGATGGATGGCACGGTGGCGCTGGTGACCGGCGGCTCGTCGGGGATCGGTGCCGCGATCGCCCGACGCCTTGCCGCCGGTGGCGCCCGGCTGTACGTGACCGGGCGGGACACCCGGCGGCTGGCCGAGGTGGCCGGGCACCTCGGCGGCACGCCGCTGCCAGCGGAGCTGACCGACCCGGCCGAGGTGCGCGGCCTCGCCGACCAGGTGCTGGCCGACGCCGGCCGAGTTGACGTGCTGGTGCACAGCGCCGGCCTGGGCTGGGCCGGCCGGTTCGCCGACATGCCGCCGGACCGCGTCATCGATCTGGTGGCGCTGGACCTCATCGCGCCGATGCTGCTCACCCGGGCGGTGCTGCCCGGCATGCGGCAGCGCCGCCGCGGACACATCGGCTTCGTCGGCTCCATCGCCGGCCGGCTCGCCGTGGGGCAGGAGGCCGTCTACTCGGCGGCCAAGGGCGGCCTCGGGATCTTCGCCGACAGCCTCCGCCAGGAGGTGCGCGGCTGCGGCATCATCGTGACCGAACTGGTCCCGGCGGTGGTGGACACCCCGTTCTTCGCCCGCCGAGGCCGCCCGTACCACCGGACGGTGCCCCGTCCGGTGCCGCCCGATCGGGCGGCGGCGACGCTGCTGGACGCCATGTTCGCGGGCCGGGACGAGGCGTACCTGCCCCGCTGGATGCGGTTACCGGTAGCCGTCCGCGCCCTCGCCCCGTCCACCTACCGCCGCCTATCCACCCGCTTCGGCTAACCCCTCGTTCCCGCCCGTTGATCAAGAGGTGTGCGGGCGGTTCGATCTCTCCAACGCCCACACACCTCTTGATCAACGCGGCTGGAGGGTCAGCCGGCGCGGACGGCGCGGAGGGACTCGCGCAGCGAGGACATGGTGGCCAGGACCGCGGTGGGCTCGTAGCCGCAGTGCGCCATGCAGTTGTTGCACCGGGTGTCCCGACCCCGCCCGTACGCCGACCAGTCGGTGGTCTCGATCAGCTCGCGGTAGGTCTTCGCGTACCCGTCACCGAGCAGGTAGCAGGGCCGCTGCCAGCCGAACAGCGAGTACGACGGGATCGCCCACGCCGTACACGGGAAGTCCACCTTCCCCTCCAGGAAGTCCAGGAACAGCGGCGAGTGGTTCAACCGCCACCGTTTCCGGCGACCGTCGGCGAACGCCTTGCGGAACAGCGTCCGGGTCTCCGTGACGCCGAGGAAGTGGTCCTGGTCGGGCGCCTTGTCGTAGGCGTACGCCGGAGAGATCATCATCTGGTCCACGCCCAACTCGTCGTTGAGGTAGTTGAGCACCTCGATGACCGTCTGCGGCGTGTCGGTGGAGAAGAACGTCGTGTTGCTGGTGACCCGGAACCCGCGCCGCTTGGCCTCCCGCACTGCCGCCACCGCCTGGTCGAACACGCCCTCCTTGCAGACCGAGGCGTCGTGCCGCTCCCGCAGCCCGTCCAGGTGCACCGCGAACGCGAAGTACGGTGACGGCCGGAACCTGTCCAGCTTCTTCACCAGCAGTGCCGCGTTGGTGCACAGGAACACGTATTTCCTGCGGCGGACCAGCTCGGCGACCAGCACGTCGATCTGTGGATGCATAAGCGGTTCACCACCGGCGATGGAGACCATCGGTGCCCCGCACTCCTCGATGGCGGCCAGCGCCTGGTCGACCGGCATCCGTCGCTTGAGGACGTCGGCCGGATGCTGAATCTTGCCGCAGCCGGCGCAGGCGAGGTTGCAGGCGAACAACGGTTCGAGTTCGACGATCAGTGGGAAGTGCCGCCGCCGGCGCAGCTTCTGCCCGACGAGATACCGGCCGACCCGGATGCTCTGACGCAACGGCATGCTCATGGGGTGGTGACCTCCAGAGGAAGGGTGGACGGGACGGTCGGGTCCGGGCGCACCTCCTTCGCGCCGAGGCCGCACAGCGCGGCGAGGACGCCGGCGACCAGCCCCGGCCGGGTGGTGGGACCGGCGGCCACGCCGACGACCCGGGCCCCGGCCAGCCAGCGCGGGTCGAGCCCGGCCGGGTCGCAGACGCGATACGCGGGTGGCCCCGCCCAGCCGGTCGCCGCCGGTCGGGACGGGGAGTCGGGCGGGCCGGGCAGCAGCCACACGTCGGCCCCGGTGGCGGCGAGCGCCGGGTCCGGCCCGCCGAGCAGCACCTGGCGTACCGTGGTCGCCGCCGCCCAGTCGCGCAGCGCCGGCCCGACCGGGTCGAGCGCCCGCAGCGCGGCCCGCAGCCGGACCAGCGTCGCCGGGCGCAGCAGGGGGTACGGCGGCACGTCGGCCACCGCCCGGACGCACACCCGCGGACCGGTGGTCGCGGCCAGCCAGGCCGCCGACTCGGTGTCCACCACCAGCGCGCCGGTGCTGGCGAGGCGGTCCCGGTGCCCGGGGTCGCGCACCAGGCGACGGGTGGTCAGCACTGGTCCCAGGTGCACGCGGCCGCCCCGGCGGCGCAGCGCGGCGGCGAGCAGTGGGGCCGAGGGGCAGTCCAGCACCGTGCCGTCGGGACCGCGTATCGCCGTGGCCACCACCAGGTCGCCGGGGCTCAGCCGGGCGGTGAGCCCGCCGCCGACACCGGCCGCGGCCACCGGGGCTGACCCGCCGCCGAACCGCGCCGCGGACCTTGTCGCGGCGGCCAGGCCCATCCCGGTACGCCGCACCGGCGGGCCGTCCGGCAGCCCACGGCGCAGCCGGCGGGCCTCGGTGCGCATGGCCGCGTACACGATTAAGCCGGCGGGGGCGTCCGGGCGGAGGTCGCCGACGGGCCCGGTCATGTCGCGTGGTCCTCGCGCAGCAGCCGGCCCAGCGCGCTGACCGGGAAGACCACCCGGTACAGGTGGTAGTTGATGTAAAAGGCGCCGGGGAATCCGGTCCCGGTGTACAGATCCTCGTCCCACCCGCCGTCCGGCCGCTGCCGGTCGACAAGCCAGCCGATCCCCCGCCAGGTCCAGTCGGTCTCGCCGAGGCCGGCGGCGTGCAACGCCAGCAGCGCCCAGGCGGTCTGCGAGGCGGTGGACGCGCCGCGACCGCGCCAGCCCGGCAGGTGGTACGAGCGGATGTCCTCTCCCCAGCCGCCGTCCGGGTTCTGCACGGCGAGCAGCCACGACACGGCCCGCGCGATCGCCGGGTGGGCGGCCGGCAGGCCGGCGGCGATCAGCGCCGGCACCACCGCGCCGGTGCCGTAGACGTGGTTCACGCCCCACCGGCCGAACCACGAGCCGTCCGGTTCCTGCGCGCGCAGCAGCCAGCGCACCCCGCGCCGGACCGTCGGCGAGTCGGCCCCGCCCTGCACGCTCAGCGCCTCGACCACGTGCGCGGTGACGTCGGCGCTGGGCGGATCGATCACCTCGCCGAAGTCGCAGAACGGCAGCTCCCGGGCGATCTGGCGGGTGTTGTCGGCGTCGAAGGCGGCCCAGCCGCCGTCGCGCGACTGCATGCCGCGCAGCCACCGGTGGCCGCGGCGGACCGCACCCGGCAGGCGTTCCGTGACCGACGTACGACCCAACGCCAGCAGCACCTCGGCGGTGTCGTCGGTGTCCGGATAGCCGTCGTTGTCGAACTCGAACGCCCAACCGCCGCCGGCCGGCAGGTCCGGACGGCGCACCGCCCAGTCGCCGGGCACCCGGATCTCCTCGTCCAGCAGCCAGTCGGCGGCCCGGCGCAGCGCGGGATGGCCGACCGGCAGCCCGGCGTCGGCGAGGGCGGTGACCGCCAGCGCGGTGTCCCACACCGGGGACTGGCAGGCCTCCAGCCGACGGATCTCGCCGCCGCCGGTCGTCTCGGTGATGGTGAACCGGTCGAGGCCGGCCAGGCCGGCCCGCAGCACCGGGTGGTCCAGCGGGTATCCGAGCAGGTGCAGGGCGATAAGCGAATAGACCCAGGGCGGCTGGATGCCTCCCCACGAGCCGTCCGCCTCCTGTCGCGCGATGATCCACTCGGCGGCCCGGCGCAGCGCGTCGCGGCGCAGCGGAGCAACCGGCCGCCGCTCGTAACCGCGCAGCAGCCCGTCCAACCGGTGCAGCCAGCCGGCCCGACCGCGCAGCGACGGCGCCGGCGCCGGGCGCCGGCCGGTCCGCAGCTCGGCCAGCGAGAAGCCGAGCGGCCGCACGGGCCGCAACGACCGCACGACGGACAGCGGCACGATGGTCTGCCGCGCCCAGCAGGCGAAGTCGTAGACGTTCAGCGGCACCCAGGGCGGCAGGAGAACCACCTCCGGCGGCACCGCGGGCAGCCGGTGCCACGGCCACTCGCCGAACAGAGCCAGCCAGATCCTGGTGAACACCCGGGTGTTCTCGATCCCGCCCTCGGCCAGCACGAACTGCCGGGCCCGGCGCAGGTGTTCAGCGGCCGGCGCATCACCGGCCAGGCGCAGTGCCGCGTACGCCTCCACGGTGGTGGACAGGTCACCGGGCCCGCCGTGGAAGGTGGCCCAGCTCCCGTCGGCCCGCTGCTGACCGCGAATCCACCGGGCGGTGGCGGCCGTCTGATCGGCGGTGCGGATGCCGAGGAACTGGCGCAGCAACAGGTCCTCGGCATCCATTGTGACGTTGGTGGCCAGCTCGCCCTGCCACCAGCCGGCCGGCTGCTGGCCGGCCAGCAGGTGGTCGCGGCCTCGGGCGAGCGTGCCGAGCGCCCGGGCCCTGAGTACGGCGCGATCGGGCGGCGCGGCGGCGGCCGGCACGGCCGGCACCGGCGGGGCAGCCGGCACGGCCGGCACCGGCGGGGCGGCCGACACCGCCGGGGACAGCGGTGTGATCAGGTCGCCGACCGCCCCCGGGGGAGCCGACGCCGCCCCCACGGGAGCCGACGGGGTCGCGTCCGGCTTCGGCGAGAGCAGGTCGGCCATCAGTGGTCCCGCCCCGTGACGAACTGCGCGATCGCCACCAGGTCGGCGTGCACGCCGCCCAGTCCCGCGTCGGCGGCCGTTCCGGCGAGACGACCGCCCCCGGCCAGCTCGTCGAGTTCGGCGAGCGCCTGGTTGAGCAGCCGATCGGCCCGCTTCCCGGTCCAGTCCCGGGCGCCGGTCTCCTCGATCAGTTCGGCGGCGAGCAGCAGGTCCGCGTCGGCCAGCTCGCCGGGCCGGCCGTACAGCTCGCGCAGTCGCTCGCTCGCCGGACCGCCCGCCGTGAGCGCCCGGACCACGGGGACGGACTTCTTGCGGGCCCGCAGGTCCGCAAGCACCGGCTTGCCGGTGACCGCCGGCTCACCCCAGATGCCGAGCAGGTCGTCGGCGAGCTGGAAGGCGAGGCCGAGCAGTTCGCCGTACCGGGTCAGGCCCCGACACAACTCCGCCGGTCCGCCACACAGCACCGCGCCTACGGTGCTGGCGCAGGACAGCAACGCGGCCGTCTTGCCGCGGGCCATCGTCAGGCACTCGTCAAGGGTGACCGTGGGCCGCCGTTCGAACGCCATGTCGGCGGCCTGGCCGTCGATCAACCGCCGTACCGCGTCGTGCAGGCAGCGCAGCGCCGCCGGGCCCTCGGGCGCCGGCACCTCGGCCAACACCTCGGAGGCCAGCGCCAGCAACGCGTCACCGGCCAGGATGGCCGGACCCACGCCGAACGCGGCCCAGGCGGTCGGCCGGTGCCGGCGCTCGGCGTCGCCGTCGATGACGTCGTCGTGCAGCAGGGAGAAGTTGTGCACCAGCTCGACCGCCACGGCGGCCGGCACGCCGACGCGGGCGGTGGCCCCCGCCGCCCGCGCCGACAGCAGCGCCAGCGCCGGCCGCAGGCCCTTCCCACCACCACGGCTGGTCGGTCGGCCGGTCGCGTCCCAGAAACCGAGCTGGTAGCCGGCGGTCCGCCGGGTCCGCTCGTCGATGCGGTCCAGCGCCTCCCGCAGCGCCGGCCGGACCAGATCGGCCACGTCGAGGTCTCCCGGCATGGTCATGTCAGCGCCTCCGTCGTCGGTGTCCGCGCACCGAGGTGGGCGAGCACGACGTCGGCGGCCCGCTGGCCGCTGCGTACCGCGCCCTCCATCGTGTCCGGCCAGCCGGTGGCGGTCCACGCGCCGGCCAGGGCGAGCCCCGGCAGCCGGGTCTGCGCCGGCGGGCGTACCGCCCGGGTGCCTGGCGACTGCCGGAACGTGGCCCGCGGTTCGCGCGTCACGAAACAGTCCCGCAGCGGGGTGCGTCGGGCCGGCGGGAACAGGTCGGTGAGCGCGGCGAGCTGTTCGGCGATCAGGTCGGCGGCCGGTCGACGCAGCAGCCGGTCGGCGGCGGACAGCGAGACCACCAGGTACTGGCCGGGGACGGTGGCCGGGGTGCGGTCGAACACCCACTGGACAGGGCTGTCCAGGACGGCCGCGAACGGCAGGCCGGTGACCCGGCGGGCGTAGTGCAGGTGCACGTTGACGATCGGCGTGGCGCCGAGCCGGCTCCACCGGTCCCGATCCGGGGCGGCCGGCGCCGGCACCAGCCCCGCGGCCTCCCGGTGCGGCACGGCCAGCACCACGGCGGCGGCCGGCAGCCGGCCGGCGCCGGTGCGGATCTCGAAGCCGCCGTCGCCGGGCACGATTCCCCGGACCCGGACGCCGGTGAGCACGGTTCCGCCGAGGTCGGCCAGCGCGGCACGAGCCGGACGACCGTGCAGGTCCAGCAGCGGAGCGGCGGGCAGGCCCAGGTCGGCCGCGTCGGCGGCGTCGAGCAGGCCGGTGCGGAACACCCGGGCGGCCAGCGCGAGCGACGCCTCCGCCGCCGGCGCGTTCAGCGCCGCCACGCAGATCAGGTCCCACAACCGGCGTACGGTGTCGGCGTCCTGGCGATGGCTGGCCAGCCAGGCACCGAAGCTCGCGTCGTCGGCGCCAGGATCGTCCGGGTCGACGGACCGCAGCGCGGCTGCCGCGCGGATCGCCCCCAGCCGCCGCGGCAGCGGCAGCGCCCGGTACCGGGCCAGGGTGGGCAGCAGGTGGGCCGGCGCGGGCAGCCGCCGGCTGCGGGCCAGCACCAGCGGCCGGGCTCCGGGGGCCAGCACCGGAACACTGAACGCGTCCTGCTGGACGGTGTGCCGCGCGGAGCCCAGCCGCCGCAGCAGCCCCCGGTACGCGGCGTAGCAGCGCAGGAAGACGTGTTGCCCGGTGTCCACGGTCAGGTCACCACGGCGGAACGAGTAGGTGGCGCCGCCGAGCCGCGGACGGGCCTCGACCAGGGTGACGGGGACACCGGCGTCAGCCAGGCGCAGCGCAGCCGCGATGCCGGCCAGGCCACCGCCGACGACGCAGACGCGGTCGCGGTCGCCGGTCACGCACCGCTCCGGGTCATCGCCCGGGCCGCCACGTACGCCTTCTCCCAACCCGGCAGCGTCACCCGGCGCCGGGTCACCGCCAGTGGGTCGGTGAACATCCGGCCGAGCAGCCGGTGGTAGATGCCGGCCATGGCAGCGACGCAGGCGGCGCTGCGCCGGTCGAGCATCGGCAGCAGCCCCAGCCCGGCCCGGTAGTAGGTCTCGGCCCGCCGGGCCTGGAACCGGATCAGGTCGGCGAGGGCCTGCGGCGGGTCGGTCAGGGCGCCGCCCGGGCCGAGCCGCAGTTCGCAACCGAACCGGTTGAGCTCCCTCGCCGGCAGGTAGACCCGGCCGGCCGCCCGGTCCTCCACGACGTCGCGCAGGATGTTCGTGAGTTGCAGGGCGATGCCTAGCGTGTCGGCCAACCGGCTGGCCACCGCCCGGTCGGCGCGGGGCCGCAGGTCGAACACCCCGAGCGAGAGCCGTCCGATGGAGCCGGCCACGCATCGGCAGTAGTGGACCAGGTCGTCGATCGTGTCGTACCGGGTGCCCCGGACGTCGGCGACGCACCCGTCGATCAGCTCGTCCAGGGCGTCGATCGGGATCGGCAGCCGACCGGCGGCGTGGGCGACGGCGACCAGGACCGGGTCGTCGTCCACCGCGGGCAGCCGGTGCACCGCGGCGCGGACCTGGTCGAGCCGGGCGAGCCGGGTGACCGGGGGCAGGTCGCCGTCGCCGATGTCGTCGATCCGCCGGGCGAGGGCGTACACCGCGCTCAGCGCCGCCCGCCGGTCCGGGCGCAGCAGCCTGATGCCGTACGAGAAGTTGCGCGCCTCGCTGCGGGTGATCCGCTCGCACTCCCGGTACGCGGCGACGATCGTCGGCGGGGGGATGACCGTCATCGGGCGGCTCCGAGCATCGCCAGGAGCCAGTGCCGGGCGATACCGAGCCGGCGGGTCCGGGGTGGACCGGGCAGCGGGTCGTAGCCGGAGCGGCGCAGCGCGTCCAGGGCGGCCCGGCCGCCGGCCAGGTAACCGGCCACGGCCACCCGGGACCAGCCGGGCAGCTCGCGCAGCAGCGGGGCGCCGGCGTCCAGCAGCGCGGCCACCCGCTGAGCCTCGAAGTGCAGCACCGCGCGCAACGGTCCGCTGGCGTGCCGGGCGGCGAGTTCGTTGTCGCAGACGCCGAACCGGACCAGGTCCTCGGACGGCAGGTAGACCCGACCGCGACGGTAGTCCTCGCCGACGTCCTGGAGGTGTTCAACAATCTGCAACGCGGTGCATACGCAGTCGGACAGCGCGATCCGGTCGGGCGTCGCCGCCCCGAAGACGTGCAGCACCAGCTCGCCGACCGGGTCGGCGGAGGCGTGGCAGTACGCCAGCAGGTGCTGGTAGGAGGGGCAGCGGTCGACGAGTTGGTCGGTGCGGTTCGCCTCGACGAGCCGCAGCAGCGGGGCCGCCGGAAGGTCGCACTCCCGCATCGTCGGAGCGAGTTGAGTGAGCACCGGGTGGCTGACGGGCCGACCGGCGGCGAGGTCGCGTACCTGGTCGGCGAAGGCGTCCAGGGCGGCGAGCCGGTCGGCGGGGCGCACGGGTCGGCCGTACGGGTCCGGCTCGTCACCGAGGTCGTCGACGTACCGGGCGTAGCGGTAGAGCGCGAGCAGGTGGCCGCGGTGACGCGCGGGCAGGACGCGCAGGGCCACCGGGAAGTTCTCGGTGGCCACGACGCTGTCCGGCGGTCGGGGAATGTCGGCCGTCGACGCCGGGAACTCCCCGCGGTCGGCCGGTGTCAGATCGAGCACGGATGTGCTGCCTTTCGCCGGAGCGCCGCACCGCCCGCGCCGACGCCGCCGGTCCGGTCGCATCCTTATGTAGTCAGGTCCTCGCTGTCAGTAATCGACCCGAGCCTACCGAACTTCCCGGACGGGTGGGTCTTTCGCCCGGAATCTGATGCTCCCAACCCGGCTCACCGGGACCGGGTGGTGCTGGCCAACCAGATACACACGCTCATCACCAGGCCGGCGACGATCTGGATGGTCAGTCGGGGCGCGTCGGTCGAGATCCGCTCCTCGAAGGCGGTGACCCCGATGAGCACCCCGACGAGCGGGTCGAGCAGCGCGATGGCGGTCAGCGGCGCGGCGATCGGACCGGCCTGGAACGCGTTCTGGGTGAGCGCGAACGCCGCGAACCCGATCACCACGATCGCGTAGAGCTGCCAGTGCCGGAACACCCCGAACCGGTGCTCGACGATGATCGCGGTGAGGGACTTGAGCAGCGCGGCGGTCAGCCCGAACAGCACCCCGGTGGCGACCCCGAGCAGCACCCCCCGGGCCGCGTCCCGCAGCCGCCAGGCCAGCACCAGGCAGGTGGCGAACACCACGCCCACCGCGGCGGCCACGCCGAGCCAGCTCGACACCGCCGGCTCGGCGATGCCGGCCCGGGGATTCGCCGCCATCAGAAACGCGGTCAGCCCGACCACCCCCACCGCCACCACCACGGCGTCCCGCCGGTGCGGGCGGCGCCGCTCCAGGGCGGCCTCCAGCGGGATGGCGATGAAGACGCCACTGAGCAGCAACGGTTCCACGAGCGCCAGGGCGCCGACGCCGAGCGCCACCGCCTGCAACCCGGTGCCGATCATGTCGGGGACCCAGCCGAACAGCCAGAGCGGCCGGCGGAACAGGCGCAGCAGCAACCGCGGATCGAGGGTACGGGTCTCCCGCTCCCCCTTCGCCGCGTGCTGCTCCAACGCCGAACTCAACGCGAAGCAGGCCGCTGAACCGACCCCGAGCAGCACCGCGAGGCCGGTCACCGACGGGTCAGCGGCCCGGCCGCACGGCCCGCGACGCCGGGTGGCGACCGGCCCTGGCGACCGGCGGCCGGGTCCCCCGCACATAACCGCGCCACGCCAGCAGTCCCGCGACCACCGTCGCCGCCATCGCGCCGGTCCGCCGGCGGTGCCGGCCGATCGGCAGCATGCGGGCCGGCGGCACCGGCGGAGGCGGCACCGGCTGCCCTGCCCGGACCACCCGTCCGCATGGTGCGGGTTCGGCCGTCCGGGCCGGCGTACCGGCCGGCCGGTCGGGATCGCGCCGGATCGGCGGGACGCCGGCCAGTTCGGCCAGCACCGCCACCGGGTCGGTCCGGAACAGCGCCAGGCCGGCCGCGCGTTGACGCCGGCCAGCCCCGCCGTCGGCGAGCGCCAGCAGCGCCGGCCCCAGGGCGGACCGGCGGCGGATCCAGGTCGCCACCCCGGCACGGTGCATCGCCGCCGCGTTCGCCCGGCCGTGCCCGGGGATCGAGCGGTACGTCGCCACGGGCAGACCGATCGCCATCGCCTCCAGCGCCGTCAGCCCACCGGCGTTCTCCACCAGGACGTCCGCCGCCCGCATCAGGTCCGCCATGTCGTCGACCCAGCCCAGGACGTACCGGATCCCCCGGCGGCGCAGCCGCCGCCGCAGCCGTTCGTTGTGCCCGCACACCACCACCGGAGTGGCCCGACCGGTCCGGGCGATGTCGGAAGCCGCCCGGGCCACCCGTCCCACTCCCCACGAACCCGCCACCAGCAGCGCCAGCCGCTCCCCCGCCGGGAGGCCGAGGCGGATCCGGGCCCTCCCCCGATCCTCCGGCGTACCCGGGCGGAACCCGTCGTCGACCAACCGGCCCGCGACCCGCACCCCGGCGGCGCCCAACGCGCACGCCTGCCGGCGGGTCACCGGATGCCCGGCGCAGTGCAGGTCCACGCCGGGGGACACCCAGATCGGGTTGACCGCGAAGTCGGTCAGGTAGGTCGCCACCGGCACCGGCAGCGCCCCCGCCGTACGCAGCGGACCCAGCACCTGGCTGACCACCGGGTACGTGGAGACGACCAGCCGGGTGTCGGGCGGCAGGGCGCCCAGCGTGCGCGACCGGACCGGACGCAGCAGCGCCCTGGTGCTCGCCCCGGCGCCCGGGAACGCGCCGCCCATCGCGAACAGCAGACCGTAGATCCACGGCGCGCGGTTCAGCATCCGCCGGTACGTCCCCTGGAGCAACCGACCGATCCCGAGTGGGAAGAGATCGGCCAGGTCGAGGCAGTCGACGGCCAGCCCGTGCCCACGCAGACGCTGGGCCAGCACCCGGCTCGCGCCGTCGTGACCCGCCCCCGCGCTCGCCGAGATGATCACCACACGGCCCGTTCGCTCACCGGACCCGGTATCGGTGCTCATCCGGCCATCTACCCGGGGAAAACAGGAAGATTCCTCGGGTAGAGGTGCCTTCTTCCCGCGCCTCGGCGCGGGAGCAGCCACTCCGCGCCGGCGATCAGCTCCGAGCGTCGCGGGTGCTGCGGTTGTTGGCCTTCTGGATGGCGTCCACCAGTTGGGCCTTGGTCATCCGGGAGCGTCCCCGCACCTCGAGCCGCCTCGCGACGTCCATAAGGTGCTCCTTGCTGGCGTTGGCGTCCACCCCACCGGCCGTCCTGCCCGGCTTGGACCGGCGGCCACGGGCCGCCTGCTTGTCGCTGGGACCCTTGCGGTCCTTCGGCTCCCAGTGGTCGCCGACCTTCTCGAACGAATGCTTGACGGCGGAGAAGGCCGTGCGGTGGGCCCGCTCCCCCTCGCCGTACGACTCCACGGCCGAGTCGTGTGCCTTGACGTACGTCTCCTGCGCCTTCTTCGGCGAGCGTCGCAGCGTGCTCGGCATGTCTTCACGAGCCGGCATGCCAACCTCCTCGGATCGCTGTTACCGGAACTCCTGCCCTGGTCGGCGACCGGGTAAACGACCGACCCGGTGTCGCCGGACGCGAACGGGGTATGAGCGGCCACAGCACCGCAAGCGGCGCGGACAGGGGGTACCGGCATGCCGACGACCGTGCTGACCGTGGTGGCCGGGTCATCCAGCCTGCACCTCGGCTACGTCCGCGACGGCGAGGTCGGCGAACGTCTGGACCGGTCCGATCCCCCGGGCTCGCCTGAGGCGGCCCGCGACGTGCAGGCGTTCCTCGACCAGCACGGCGCGCCGGACGCGGTCGGTCACCGGCTCGTCCACGGCGGTGACCTGGTCACCACACCCCGCCCGGTGGACGACCGGCTGCGGGCCGCGCTGGACGCGTTGGTCACCCTCGCCCCGCTGCACCTGCCGCCGGCGTTGCGGTTGCTCGACCAGATCCGGGAGCGGCTGCCGGACGTGCCCCAGGTGCTGTGTCCGGACACCGGTTTCCACGCCGGACTGCCCGAGCACGCGGCCACCTACCCGCTGCCCGCGGCGTGGCGGCACCGCTGGGGGCTGCGCCGGTACGGTTTCCACGGCCTCTCCTACGCGTACGCGTTACGGCGTACCGCGGAACTGTTGGGCCGGCCGGCCGGCGAGTTGCACGTGGTGCTGGCCCATCTCGGTGGCGGCGCGTCGATCTGCGCCGTCCGGGACGGGCGGAGCGTCGACACCTCGATGGGCTTCACCCCGCTCGACGGGATCCCGATGACGAAGCGGTCCGGGGCGGTCGACCCCGGCATGCTGCTCTGGCTGCTCGACGACGACCGGCTCAGCCTCGCGGAGCTGACCGAGGGCCTGAACCGGTCCGCCGGTCTGCTCGGCCTCTCCGACGGGCGCTCGGACGACACCCGCGACCTGGTCGCCGCCGCGCCGGACGACCCCGCCGCCGCGCTTGCCATGGCCGTCTTCACCCACCGGGTACGCCGGGAGATCGCCGCCGCCGCGACCAGCCTGGACCGGTTGGACGCCGTGGTGTTCACCGGTGAGATCGGCTGGGATCAACCCGAGGTGCGCCACGACGTGTGCGCGGGACTGCGGCTGCTCGGTCTCGTGCCGCCCATCGGCGGCAATCGGGTGGACGACGGACCGGTGTCGGAACCGGAGGCCGCGGTGCCGGTGCTGGTGGTCGAGCCGCGCGAGGAGCTTCAGGTGGCGGCCGAGACCGAGGCGGCGTTGAATCGGTGAGCTGGGTTCTCGCGCCGGACCGGGAGCCCGACCGGTTCGCGATCCGGCGCCTGCTCACCGCCTATCTGGTGCAGCGCGGCTCGGCCGAGTCGAAGCCGCCCGATCGCAAGGATCGGGCCGAGGACTACTCCGACCGGGCCAGCCCGGCCAGCCTCCCCCTGGCCGGTGCGACACGGCGGCATCCACTGGTTGTCTACCGCAACAGCCTCTGCATCGCACTCTTGTTGATCTCCGGTGGTTCATTCGTGGGGCATCTGGTGGCGGGCACCGCGGAGTACAACGAGCAACGCATGTTGCACGGCGGTGAGCCGCCCGTCGGAGTGGCGGACTTCCTGGGCACGAGCGACTTCTGGGTCCAGTCGATGCAGAACTGGCAGAGCGAGTTCCTGGCCATGGGCGGGTTGATCGTGTTGAGCATCGTGCTGCGCCAGCACGGATCCCCGGAATCCAAGCCGGTCACCGCCACTCACGCGACGACCGGCGGCTGAGCCTCCAACCGCCGGTCGTCCTCGGGTCGTACGGTCAGGACCGCACCTCGTCCCGGGCACCCCGGGCCTGGTCGCGGACATCGTGCGCCGCGGACCGGCCCTCGCCCTTGACGTTCCGCACCGCCTCGTCGGCGGTCCGCCGCACCGACTGGGTGGCCTGCTGCGCGGGCTCCCGCAGGTTCTCCTTGACCTCGCTGGCGACTTCGCCGGCCTTCTCCTTCACGGTGTCGCTGTGCCGGCTCGCCTCCTCCTTGAGCCGGGCCGCCGCCTGCTGCTCCTTGTCGTTGGCTGGCAGCAGTGACGAGACCAGCCAACCGACGCCGAACGCGATCAGGCCGGCCGCCAGCGGGTTGCCCTGCGCCTGTCGGCGTACCGCGGTCGGGGCCTGGTGCGCGGCGTCGCGCACGGTGGACGCGGCCGAGTGGGCGGTGTCGCCCACGCTGGAGGCCGCCGAATGCGCCTTGTCCGACACGGTGCCAGCGGCCGAACCACCGGCGTCGCCGACCTGGTGGGCACTACCCATGATCTTTTCCTTCACGCTGGTCAGGGCGCCCCGCGCCCGCTGCTTACGGTCCTCGACGATCCGGTGCGGGCTGGCCTTGTAGGCCAGCGCGTCGACGTCCTCGCTGAGGTTCCGGCGGGTCCGCTCGATCTCCCGCCGGATCTGGTCCGGGTCCGTGTCCGTCATCAGTAACCTCCCGTGTCGGGCTTGAGCGCCTCCGGCACCTGCTTCACCGTCTCGCTGGTGCGCCTCAGGCCACGCACCTCGCCGAGCTGGGTCCGTGCCCGGCTGTAGAGCACCGCCGCGGCGGCGGCCCAGAGGACCGCGACGATCAGTGCCGCCCAACCCTGATCCATCACGTTGGCCAGCCCCCACCACAGGGCATGGGACAGGAACAGCAGCACCAGGAAGCCCGCGACGCCGGCGGCGCCGAACATGCCGGCCGCCTTGCCGGCGCGGGTGCCCTCCTCGCGCAGTTCGGCCTTGGCCAACTCGACCTCCTGGCGCACCAGGGTGGACAGGTCGCGGGTGACCTCACCCATCAGGTCGCCGAAGGAACGGCCGTGCACCTCCGGCGGCGGGTCCGCGTATCCGGTGCCCTCACCGGGACCGGTCCGGTTTCCGGCGGCGCTCATGCCCGCCGGCCCTCGTCACGCGCCGACTCGTCGGGCAGCGGCGGCACGACGGCACCGTCCGGCGTGCCCTGGTACCCGGCCGTCGTCTCGTAACCCGGGGTCGTCTGAGCGGGCACGGTCTCGTACCCCGTGCGCGTCTCGTAGCCGGAGGTGGTCTGGTGGCCCGGGGTCCGGGTGGTCTCGTGGCCACCGGGAGCGGGCGGCTCGTACCCGGTGCCGGTGTCCGTGGTGTACCCGGCTCCCGCCGTGTTGGACGAGTAGAGGCCGCCGCCGGGCACCGGCTCCTCGTAGGTGGGCGTGGGCACGGCGGCACCGGTTCCGCCGTAACCGGCCGTCCCGCTGGCGTAGCCAGATCCGCCGTAGCCGGCGGTGTCGTAGCCGGCGGTGTCGTAGCCAGCGGTGTCGGCCGCCCGGGCTCCGTTTCCGCCGGAGTGTCCCGGCCCGTTGTCGCTCGTCGCCGCGGCCACTCCGCGGGTCAACCGTCCGGCGAGGACGCCCAGGGCGGCCGCGCCGGCCAGGAACGCCACCGGATGCCGGCGCGCGTATCCCCGGACGTCCTCGACCAGGTGACCCGGTTCGCGGCTCTCCAGCCAGCCCGCCACGTCGTCGATCCGGCCGCTGGCCTGCCGGACCAGCTCGGTGGCGGGGCCGGACTGCTCACCGCGGCCGGCCATCGAGCGCAGTTCCTCGCCGATTCCACGCAGCCCGGAGGCGGCTCGCCGCTGCTGACTGCGGGCCTGGCCGTGGAGCTGGCCGCGAGCCTGGCCGAGCAGGTCACGGGCCTGCGTACCGGCCTCGCGCGCCACCCGGTGGCCCTCCTGCTGGGCGGTCCGGGCGACCTCGCCGCCGGCGTCCCGGGCGTGGTGGCCGACCTCACGGCCCTGCTCGGCGACCTTCTCCCGGGTCGAGGTGGCCCCAGCGGGCGAGTGGGATCCCAGGGTCGAGTCGGTTGCGGTGGTGTCCGTCGGGTCGAGGCTGGGCGCCGGTGACGGATAGCCGGTGCCGGCGGGGTAGTCCCGGTTGGTATGGGTCGACACGGGAACAGTCGGGTCTGTCATCGGCTCTCTCCGCTGTGGATTCGGGCTCCGCTGTGGCTTCGGACCGGGCCACCGGATGTGGCCCGCCGCTCCTCCCACTGCCCGCAACGGCGAGGTCCATTCCTCTTTCGTCGAATTTCCATCCGTGAGATCAGCCGATCGCCGCCGGGCTCGCGTCGCTGGTGCGGCTCCGGTGGTTCTGGCGTACCCGGGCAGACGTCATGGTCGACTCGATGTCGGCGCACCAGGGGTTTCCCACCAACCCTGATCCCCTTGATCGCCGATCTTGGGTTGATCATGGGTCGCGCCGGCGGTCAGGAAGCGTTGTCCTGCCGTCGGGGAGGTCATGCGGCGGGTCAGGCGGGGTCGCGGTGGCCCGCTGGGCTGCCCGCCCGCAGTCGGCCGACCGCGCCACGGGCCGGACGCAGCGCCGCGCTACCGGTGCCCGCCCCGGCTGCCATACCGGAGAGCAGGTCCCGCACCGCGTGGCGGGCGTCCACCGTAGGCCGCCAGCCGAGGACGGTCGCGGCCCGGTCGGTGTTCATCAGTGGCGCCGACGCGGCCAGGTCCAACCAGCCGGGTTCGGTGGGCTGCAACCTGGCGTGCCAGGCCGCGCTCGCGAACAGGCGCAGTGCCGGCAGCGGCACCGGGACCGCTCGGCCCCGCAGCTCCGCGGCCAGGGCCGGACCGTCCAGCACCGGATCGGCGGCGATGTTGAACGCCCCCGCCACGTCCCCGCGCACCGCCAGCAGGTACGCCTCGGCCGCGTCATCGGCGTGCACCACCTGGGCCCGCAGCCGGCGGTTGGCCGGCACCACCGGCACTCGACCCCACCGCAGCAGGGACACGGGTGCCAGCGGGCCGAGGAAGTAGCGGGCGATCTCCGCCCCGGCGTCCCGCTGGAAGACCAGCGCCTTGCGCAGCCGGACCACCCGCAGCCCCGGGTCGTCCCGCTCGGCCCGGTCGAGCAGCCGCTCGACGGCGACCTTGTCGACGCTGTAACCCGATCGGGGTACCCCGGTCGTCGGCCAGTCCTCGCCAACCAGGCGGTCCTTGGGACCGGGCGCGTAACTGCCCACCGACGAGGCGTAGACGAGCTTCGGTACGCCGGCCGCCCGCATCGCGGCCAGCAGGTTCGCGGTGCCGGTCACGTTGGTCCGCCGCAGCCGCGCCCGGTGCTGGCTCGGCTGGATCTGCCAGGCCAGATGCACGACCGCTTCGACCCCGGCGAGCCAGCCGCTCAGCTGGTCGACAGCGCCCGCTTCCCCGATGTCCACGGCGTGCCACCGAATCCCGTCGTAGGGGTCGCCCGTGCCAGGCACGGGTGGCCGGCGGGCCAGGCCGATCAGGTCCAGATCCGGTTCGGTCGCCAACCGACGCAGGAGCGCGGTGCCCATGTTCCCGGTGGCCCCGGTGATCGCGATACGCATGGTGAGCCGGTACCCCGGGGGATCCGCCGTATGCGCCGGCTAATCCCGGTAGGGTTTCGACCTTGACGGACCCTTTTCACCGTAATGGACGAGGAGAGCGAGATGCGGGGGGTTGATCTCGGCCGTCCGGGTGGTGGCCTTGGCCGCACCCGCTACGCCAGCCGGGAGGACCGGTCGGCGGTAGCGGGTAGGCTCGTTACCGGCGTCGCCGCCGCCAACGGGAGGTCCGGCGGGGCCGGATCGTGTCGGCCATCTGCTGGAGCAGGCCGCTCGCCCGGGAGGGTCCGCGCCGCCGTTCGATGGCGCGGCTCAGGCCCCGGGCACCGGCCGCCGCCAGCGGCACGGCGACCGCCGTCACCGCCCACCTCTTGACCATTCGCTTCATCACGTCACCGTCCTCACCGGTTACTACTGGTCCGCCGAGTTTCTACCCCCGACGAGGAGAGTCCATGCCCGGGTCGGCTACCCCACCCGCCGCGGCACCCCCGCCGTGCCGGCGGACGGTCGCGGCCCGGGCAGGTTTCTCCGGGTACGGGCGCGGGCACTCCTGTCCGCGACCGCTCGGGAGGCTGGCATGACGGTGGACACGGCCGCGCCGCCGGTCGGGCGTGCCGACCAGTCTGCTCCCGCCGCGCCGCCCCGGGACAGCTACCTGGATCTATGGCGGGCGGCCGCGCTCGTGCGAGTGGTCGTCTACCACGTGTTCGGGTGGATCTGGCTGACGGTGCTCTTCCCCGCCATGGGGCTGATGTTCGCCCTCGCCGGCTCGCTCATGGCCGGTTCGCTCGACCGCACCGGAAGCTCCGCCGTCCGTCGCCGCCTCCGTCGGCTGCTCCCGCCGATGTGGGCGTTCGCGGTGATCGCCCTACCCCTGCTGCTGCTCACCGGGTGGAACGGCGCCCCGGCGACGCCGCTGCACTGGGGAGAACTGGTCTGGTGGCTCTTCCCGGCCCGCACGCCGCCGGTCGGCGGGCAGTCCTGGGCCTGGGCGTTCAACGTGGTCCTCTGGTATCTGGTCACGTACCTCTGGCTCGTGCTGCTCTCCCCGGCGCTGCTGGCCGCTTTCCGGCGGTGGCCGTGGCGCACCATGGCCCTGGCTCTGGCGCTTCCGGTCCTGGCCCGGTTCGAGATCGTCCAGCTCGGCGGATACCTCGCCGAGCAGTTCACCAACGTGGCCAGCTACCTGGCCTGCTGGCTGCTTGGCTTCGCGCACCACGACGGTCTGTTGCGGCGGATACCGGCCCGCCGGTACGCCACCGCGGTAGTGGCGCTCGCCGTCGCCGGGGCCGGGTGGATCGTCGTGTTCGGAGCCACCACCGGGACCTGGGACGTCAACCGCGTCCACGGCGGAAACACACTGTGGTCGGTGGCGTTCGTCGCCACGGTGTTGCGGTTCCGACCGACCCTGGCCTGGTTGCACCGGGTCCGCCCGGTGGCCCGGACGGTGCATCTGCTCAACGCCCGCGCGGTGACCGTCTACCTGTGGCATCTACCCGCCGGCATGCTCGCGGCGCTCCTGCTCACCCCCGTCGACACGCACAATTACGCGGCCAATGTGGTGCTGCGGCTGCTGGTCGTGGTGGCGCTCACCGCGCTGCCCGTACTCGCGCTCGGTTGGGTGGAGGATGTCGCCGCCCGCCGCCGACCGAGGCTGCTGCCGGTCCCGCCGGCCCGCCGCGCCCCCGCCCCGGGTCCGCGACCCACCACCGCCCGACGACCCAACCCGGCCGTACTGCCAGTACCGGCACCGGCACCGGCACCGGCGCGGGCCGTGCCGGCGACGGAGAAAACGGCACCGGACCGGAATCCGGCGTCCGTCAGGCGACCCGGCCGATCGTCGGGCAACCGGTGGCACCGGGCCATGGTGGCGACTGTGCTGGTCATCGCCGTCGGCCTGGCCGGTGGCGCGCTGCACCTCATCCCAGGTCTGCCCCGGCCCCCCGGGCCCGCGGCCACGGGGGCGCAGGCCGCCACGCCGCGCTACCTGAGTGACCAGGTGCTGCTGCTCGACGACGCCGCGGCACCAGGTCTGGTGCCACTGGAGGGCACGGCTCCGGGCGCCGAGGCGACCGAGCCCGGCACGGCACGCAAGGCCGCGGCCGTCGTGACCCGGACACCCAGCCGGATCCGGGTGCACCCGCCGGCCGGTTGTGAGCGCCTCCGCGCGGTGACCGAGGTCGGCCAGGCGGACGACCTGGCCCAGGTCCGGTTCGCGGTCCAGGCCGACGGCGCCACGGTGTTCGATTCCGGGGCCCGGACCCGCGACGACGGGCCGGAGCAGGTGGATATTCCGCTGTCCGGCGCCACCGCCGCCGTGGACCTGGTCGCCACCAGCACCGCAGGTGCCGCCTCCGCGGTGTGGGCCGACGCCCACTTCCTCTGCGCAGAGTGACACTCCCCGTTACCCCCACCCCCCGCACGCCGCGCCCCCACGCCCCGCGCCCGGCGCCGATCTAGGGCAGATGGTCGTGATTGGAGATCAACTGGCGACCATCTGCCCTAGAT